>VSNJ01000099.1 GCA_009774235.1 Lachnospiraceae bacterium | reverse complement strand
ATACAAACTATACCTTATATTTAATATTATGACACATATTATACTTGCAATAACTACAGATATTAAGTTAATAAAAACTATGGCAACCAGTTTTAGTCTTTTATCAAACATATTATAATAAAAATACTGCTAACTCAATTATTTTCTGTAAATGTAAAATATATTTAATATTTTTTACATTTAGGAAATATTTGATTTGTCAGATTATGTAATATTTGCTATAATTATTAAAATTTAATTTGTGCCCAATGCCTAAGCCATGGACTTCCAGACAGGCATATTAATTATAATCCCAGGGCTGGCTGGCAGCACAGAAAGAAAGAGGTATAAAATGAATAATGATAAGAATTTCAAGCCATATGTCCCAGCAGACAAAGTAATGCCTGAATTTACAATTACTTCTATAATTCTTGGCGCACTGCTTGCTGTTATATTTGGCGGTGCCAACGCATATCTTGGACTACGTGTAGGCATGACTGTATCTGCTTCAATTCCAGCAGCAGTTGTTTCTATGGGAATTATACGTAAGATTTTAAGAAAAAGCTCTATACTAGAAAATAATATGGTACAAACTATTGGCTCTGCTGGTGAATCCCTTGCTGCAGGTGCAATATTTACACTGCCTGCATTATTTATGTGGGCGGACGAAAACAGCACAATATCTGCACCCCATTTTCTTGAAATTGCTGCTATTACTATATGCGGTGGTCTGCTTGGTGTGCTTTTTATGGTTCCACTGCGTACTGCACTTATTGTAGAAGAACATGGCACACTTCCATTCCCAGAAGGAACAGCCTGTGCAGAAGTCCTTCTTGCAGGTGAAAGCGGAGGTGCAAAGTCAAAAATCGTATTCTCAGGACTTGGCATTGCTGCATTATACAAATTTATTGCTGATGGCATAAAACTGTTTCCTTCTGAAACGGACTGGCAGATTAAACCTCTTAAAGGTGCAGGATTTGGTATAGATGTACTTCCTGCACTTGCGGGTGTCGGATATATATGTGGTATAAAAATATCAGGCTATATGTTTTCTGGAGGTATTATTGCATGGTTTGTACTTATGCCACTTATTGCACTTTTTGGTGCAGATACAATAATGGCACCTTCTGATAAGATAATAAGTGAAATGTCTACAAACCAGATATGGAGCAGCTATATACGCTATATAGGCGCTGGTGCTGTTGCTGCTGGTGGTATTATAAGCCTTTTAAAAACACTTCCAACTATAGTAAAAACATTTAGCAAAGCAATTAAAGGATTTGGACATAAAGAAGCAGAAAGCCTCCGCACCAACACAGACCTTCCAATGCCATTTGTACTTGGTGGTGCCCTGGTTATAGCTGTTATAATATGGATTATGCCATCTGTTCCTATAAGTTTCCTTGGAGCTTTAATAATTGTAATATTTGGTTTTTTCTTTGCTACTGTATCAAGCCGTATGGTAGGGCTTGTTGGTTCTTCTAATAACCCAGTATCAGGAATGGCTATAGCTACACTTCTTATAGCAACTGCACTTTTAAAAGCAACTGGTACTAACGGTTATAAAGGAATGGCTTCTGCAATATGTATTGGTACTGTAATATGTATTGTTGCTGCAATGGCGGGTGATACTTCACAGGACTTAAAGACAGGCTATATAGTTGGTGCTACACCTATGCGCCAGCAGATTGGTGAGCTTTTTGGTGCTGTAGTATCAGGACTTGCCATAGGCGGCATTATGTATCTTCTTAATGCTGCATGGGGTTATGGCTCAACAGAGCTCCCTGCCCCACAGGCTTCACTTATGAAACTTGTTGTAGAAGGTGTTATGGGAGGTTCACTTCCATGGGGACTTGTATTCTGTGGCGTAGGTATTGCAGTTGCTATAGAAGTGCTTGGACTTCCTATACTTCCAGTTGCTATAGGGCTTTATCTGCCTATACACCTTTCAGCCCCTATATTTGCAGGAGGTGTTATACGCTGGTTCTTAGAAAATAAATGCAAGGCAGATAATGAGCGTAAATCTGTTACCGAAAATGGAATATTATACAGTTCTGGCCTTATTGCTGGTGAAGGCCTTGTAGGTATCCTGCTTGCTGTACTTGCAATTATACCATTTAAAGATGGTTCAGTTGCAGATTTTATAAATATTGGTGGAATACTTGGTAATACAGGTGGTGTATTTTTCTTTATAATACTACTTGCATCACTTGTATTCTTCTCCTTATATAAAGACCAGGCAGCAGATTAAACCGTTATATCCGGTATACTATCTAAGCAAAAAACAAATTATAAGATATATAGAAAGGTGTGTGCCCTGTAATGGCAAGAAAGAAAACTAAAAAGATACCACAAAACTATATGGATACAGTAATGCTGCGCAACCCATATTATAAATGGTCTGAAAATGAAGAAGGTATTGTTGTTATAGATGTTATAAACCAGGGTATACACCATAGGATAGCGCAGAAACTTCTCCATAAACCAAAAACCAGCCATATTTCACTTGACAAATATGGTTCTGTATTGTGGAAAGCACTAGATGGCAGGAATACAGTTTATAACATTTTAAATATTATGTCAGATACATTTCCTGATGAAAAAGATTCTATGCTTAACCGTGTTATTGCATTTATGCAGACCCTTAAGCGCAATAATTTTATATTAGTACCATCACGTAAAAAAGACTAAAAAGGAGGCATAAAATGGGTATTTTATCAAATTTAGAACCTGCACCTGTTTTTAAATATTTTGAGGAAATATGCAATATACCACATGGCTCTGGCAATACAGATGCAATAAGTAATTTCTGTGCCAATTTTGCCATAGAACATGGACTTAAATATATTAAAGATGAAAATAACAATGTAATCATATGGAAAGAAGGCACTAAAGGCTACGAAAATTCCCCTTCTGTAATTATACAGGGACACCTTGATATGGTATGTGAGAAAGAAGCAGGATGCAATATTAATTTTGAAAAAGATGGAATTAAACTGCATCTTGATAATGGCATTATTTCCGCAGAAGGCACAACACTTGGAGGTGATGATGGTATTGCAATAGCTTATGCACTCGCAATACTTGAATCAGATAATATCCCACATCCGCCTATTGAAGCAGTATTTACAGTTGATGAAGAAATTGGAATGACAGGGGCAGCAGCACTTGACTGTTCACCTCTTAAATCACGTATTATGCTTAATATTGATTCAGAAGAAGAAGGATACCTGCTTGTAAGCTGTGCAGGCGGTGCTTCAGTTACTGTACATCTTCCTGTAATAAGGAAAGGTGTATCTGGTATACCTGCCACAATAAAGATAACTGGTCTCAAAGGAGGCCATTCTGGTGTTGAAATAGACAAGGGACGGGCCAATTCCAATATGCTTATGGGAAGAACCCTTTACTTACTTTCACAAAAATACCAGTTTAATATATTTTCAATATATGGCGGCAATAAAGATAATGCAATACCAAGAGAAACACATGCAACAGTTGTTTTTAAGACTGGAACAGTTATAGAGGATGTACAGAAAGATATTGAAGAAATAGATAAAATATATTCTAATGAGTATTATTCTACAGACCCAGGTATAAAAACAAACATTGAAATAGAAGAAGGGTCAAATAGATATGCATTTAATAATAAATCCACATCAAGGATTATAACTGCGCTTGTAAGTTTTCCTAATGGAATACAGCGCATGAGCCATGATATAGAAGGCCTTGTGCAGACCTCCCTTAATCTTGGCATACTCAAAATAACACAAATTGACAGAAGATATGGTTATAAACACAATTCTGGAGAATGGTACTCCCAAATGGCAAAGACTGACCAAAGATATGCTTATTATCACTATTCTACAGAAGTGTCGTTAAATTATTCTGTAAGAAGCAGCATAAGCACTGAAAAGGAAGAAGTTATAAACCGCATAAAATGCCTGGCAGAAGCACTTAAATGCACTATTACATGCCAAGGTGATTATCCTGCATGGGAATACAAAAAAGACTCACCCCTGTGCCGCCTTATGACAGAAGTATTTGAAGAACAGTATGGAAAGAAACCTGTAGTACAGGCAATACATGCAGGGGTCGAATGTGGTCTTTTTGCTGGGAAACTTCCTGGGCTTGACTGTGTATCTTATGGCCCTGATATTAAAAACATCCATACCCCTCAGGAATCCATGGATGTAGAAAGTGTCCGCAGGACATGGGAATACACTCTTGAAATCCTTAAAAGGCTTAAGTAAAATTATGCATTATTAATTTTTATCTGGCACATTTTCATTGCTTCAAGGGCATTATTATGTGACTGTGGTGTAACACCTGCACAACATGCAGCATCCACAGATATGTCCTTCTCTGGAAAATGTGCCTTTAATAAAATAGCATTGGATATCACACAGATATCAGTACAGAGCCCTATAAGCTCTATTTCATCATAAGCTTCTGTTGCCTTTGGCAAATCTACACTTCCAAATGTATTTTTCTCAATAATATTATGTGCATAACTGCTTAAACAAGGTATAATCTCCCATCCTGCAGTTCCTTTTATACAGTGCTCTACAGGAAGGTTTTTTCCCTCTGCTGTACTAAGATAATCACTATAATGTGTATCTTTTGTAAATATTACCCCATTGTTATTATCTACTGCATCCTTCACTTTCTCTGTTACCTTTGGCACAATAAGTTCTGCCTCCTTTGTACCAAGTGCTCCATTAACAAAATCATTCTGCATATCAACTACAATAAGAACTTTACCCATATTGTCCCTCCTTCTCAATTATCCTCTCTGGCAGGCTGTATATTTACTTAACAATATTACAGGATGATATGAAAGCTTCGCTTTCCGAAGACCTTCATCCCCTGTATCCTCTTCCCGGTTTATATATTTATAGTTCTGGCACTCTGCAAGTACAAACTGCTGGTTTATCATAGTATATGCACCTTGTATCTCTGGAAATGCCTTTTCAAAATGCACTACAAATGTATCATCAGATAATGGTTCCCCCAATGTAAAAGCAATAACTTCCCCATCCTTCCTAAGAAGTCCTCCTGTAAGTCCAAGTTCTTCAAAACACATAAGTGCTTCTTTGACAACATCATATTCTTCTTGCATCATATCGTCCCATTTATCCACACGTTTCTTCTTCCATATATGGTTCATCCTCACACACTCTTCTACATTATCTTTTGTAATCTTTTCATAAAACCATCCAGGATTATCTTTAAACCGTGCAATATGGTTTCTCTTACTGTGGTATTTCCTGCCTGCAAGCAGTGACAAATCCTCTGTATTGTATATATAATCACTTCTGTCCCTGTCCTCTTCTATATTAAAACGTCCAGGATACCAGCTTTCAATAAGGTCTTTTTCCTCCTCTAAAATACCACTGATTTTCACCTTATTCCCCTCTGTTTGTTCATAACGTATAATCTTTTCAAGTGCTTTCTTTTTATCACCATTGCCTACAGGAAATGCATAATATATATCATCTTCAAATACATATTTAAGTATAGCACATCCACATGTATCTGCAACCTTTAAAGGATATATACGTTTCCATAAATAACAGTTGGCAAAACAGAATTCACATGCCTTTCTATTGTCTTCTTTAAACTTTTCCGACATCCATTCCTTATCATCAATAGTAATATCCCTGAATTCCATAACTTCCTCCATGCCAGCATAATACAGGCAAAATAATTTTATATAATATCCCCATTCTACGCCTTTTGCAACTTAAATAACATAGCAAGACAAGCCTGCTTTAGAATTATTTTTCAACCTAAAGCTCCTCTTATTAACTATTATAACCATTATATCCCAAAATACTATAAAAACAATATACAAGCCATAATATATCTGGAAATATTCTTTCAAAATTATTAATGTACAAGCCTTTTTTATTTTACTAGGGCGTGTTTGAAAATTGCTTTTAAACCATCAAACTGCACAAAGATTATATTACTCTGGCAAATTCCAAATGTTTTACCAAAAGGCAGCTGTTTGGAGGCGCTGGTGCTTAAGCCACGTTTTTTAGGGCTTTATGCACCACTGCGCATCCCATCCAAGCGAAATGCGTGCAAAGCCATGTTACACATGGCTTTTTGTTGGTAAAATTTTGGAATTGCCAGAGCTACATAATTTGTGCATTTTTTAATTTTCAAACACGCCCTAGGATTTTTTGTTGCCCGCCAGATATATTTTATTGCCAGGCTGTGGCTGTATCATAAAAAATGTTAAACTTATGTTATACATGAATTTTTTATAATAATGTTAAAATAATAGCATATTTAGCCGATAAATAAAAGAGAAGTATTAGTATATGTGCATTTAAAATTTCCGGGGAGGTGCGATTATGGCTATAAATGCAACTTCAACCTCATCAAGTTATAACTTTATAATGAGGAATTATTATTCTAAAAACCGTCCTGCTGCCAGGGAAGTTACACGTAAAAAACTGGAAAACAAGATTTTAGTAACAGCAGATTCAAGTGCTCTTTCAAAAGTTGCCAAAACATTGCGTGATTTGGAATATTCTTCTGACAATGGTGTTGGGATTTATAATAATATCAAGGCTTTTGTAGATACATATAATAACTTGTCATCAAGTACAAGCGACGCAATAGCATATGATATTACACGTCCAACCAAGAAGCTCAAGAACTATATAATAAACAATAAAGACCAGCTTGAAAGCATAGGTATCAATGTATCTGCTTCTGGCAAGCTAAAAGTTGATAAAGAAAAGCTGCTTAAATGTTCTCCTTCAAAAATATCCAAGGTACTTTCTTCTGATAGTGGTTTTTCACAACAGATTAAGCATTATGCAGGGAAGATTTATAAAGCATCTAACTATATCAACCTTACAACGCCAAATACTGTACCTAAGACAAATACTTCTGGTACAGGTACATCTGGAACAAGCACTATTGATATAATAGCATAAAATACTGTTTTACTTAAATCTATAAAAGGGAACGTATAAACGTTCCCTTTTATATTTTCCGCAACATATTTTATTTATAAAAGATAATTGTATAGCTGCTTGTTATATAAACCTTGCTGTATTTACCTTTACACCAGGACCCATTGTACTTGCAAGTGTAACACTTCTGTAATACTGGCCTTTTGCTGATGAAGGCTTAGCCTTTGTAATTGCAGCAACAAGTGCATTAACATTTTCAATTAACTGTTCCTCTGTAAATGAAACTTTTCCTACAGGACAGTGGATTATATTAGCCTTATCAAGCCTGTATTCAATTTTACCAGCCTTAATATCGTTAACAGCCTTTGTAACATCCATTGTAACTGTTCCAGCCTTAGGGTTTGGCATAAGTCCTTTTGGTCCAAGTACACGTCCAAGACGTCCTACAACACCCATCATATCAGGGGTAGCAACTACAACGTCAAACTCAAGCCATCCATCATTCTGGATTTTTGGCACAAGCTCTTCACCGCCTGCATAATCAGCACCTGCAGCTAAAGCTTCGTCTATCTTATCACCCTTTGCAAATACAAGTACACGTACCTTCTTACCTGTACCATGTGGCAGTACAACTGCGCCACGTACCTGCTGGTCTGCATGGCGGCCATCAACACCAAGCCTGAAATGTGCTTCTACTGTTTCATCAAATTTTGCAACTGCTGTCTTCTTAACTAAAGCAACAGCTTCTGGAACTTCATACTGCTGTGTCCTGTCAACTAACTTAGCAGCTTCTACATATTTCTTTCCTCTTTTCATAATTAACCTCCTGGTGGTAGTAACGGCGGGTTCAAAGGCACTTTAGTGCCGCCTCCCACATCGTCCAAAACAATAACAAACCTCTTTATATACAACTAATTTTATGAAATATAATAATCTTTAAAACCTAAATACAATTACTCTTCTACAGCTACACCCATGCTGCGTGCTGTACCAGCTATCATGCTCATTGCTGCCTCAACAGTTGCAGCATTTAAGTCTGGCATTTTTGTTTCAGCAATTTCCCTTATCTTGTCCTTAGAAATTTTAGCAACTTTTGTTTTATTAGGAACACCTGAACCTGACTGGATATTGCAGGCTTTCTTAATAAGTACTGCTGCTGGAGGAGTTTTTGTGATAAAACTGAAACTCTTATCCTGGTATACTGTAATAACAACAGGGATAATCATGCCTTCCTGTCCTGCTGTTTTAGCGTTAAACTCCTTTGTAAACTGTACAATATTAACTCCATGCTGTCCAAGCGCAGGACCAACAGGTGGTGCTGGAGTTGCCTTTGCAGCAGGAATCTGTAATTTTATATATCCTTCGACTTTCTTAGCCATTTCTTAGTACCTCCTACTATAATAATGCGTTTTACCGCAAAATCCACTGGCTTGCTGGTATACAACAACCGTATAAAAGCAGCCATTCTATTTTAATCTGTTATTCCAATCTATATGCAGTAGTGAAATAAGGCTGCTAAACAGCTTCAATATCATTGAAACTTATTTCTACTGGTGTTTCACGGCCAAACATATCTATATTAATAGTAACCGTGCTATTCTTGTGGTCAATCTGGCGCACAACACCTGTAGTATCTTCCCAGACACCAGACTTAACAACTACAGAATCACCAATGCTGAATGGTGCGTTTGGAGCGTCTACCTTAAGCCCCATGCTCTCTATATCCGCTTCTGAAAGAGGCACCGGCTTAGACCCTGGCCCTACAAAACCTGTTACGCCACGTGTATTACGCACAACATACCAGGTATCATCATTCATAATCATTTTAATAAGAACATATGCTGGAAACATCTTCTGTTGTACAGTCTTCTCGTCTCCATCAGTCCCTTTAGTAATATTTAACATAGGTACTGAAACTTCCAGAATCTGGTCCTGGAGATTACGGTTTTCAATAGTTTTCTCGATATCCATCTTAACCTTATTCTCATATCCTGAATAAGTATGCGCAACATACCAATGTGCTTCTGTATCTGCCATAGTCTATCACCTTATCCCATCTGAAGAATCTTATCAAGGCCTGTCTTAATAATTAAATCAAGCAAAGCAATGATTGCACCCAAAATAACTGTTACAACAACTACTGCTGTAGTTTCTTTGATGACTGTATTCTTGTCTGGCCATATAATTTTCTTAAACTCAGACTTTAATTTCTGAATACGTCCACCATTTTTCTTTGGTTCATTTTCTACATTTCCAGTTTTCTTTGGTTCGTCCTGCCCAACTAATTCTTTGTTCTCAGAATCTCCCATAGTAAGCCTCCATACTGCAGCTGCTCCATGGCAGCCTGCCTAATTAACAAGACTATTTTGTTTCTTTATGCAAAGTATGCCTTCTGCAGAACCTGCAATACTTTCTTATTTCCATTCTGTCAGGGTGGTTCCTTTTCTCCTTGGTTGTATCATAATTACGCTGTTTACACTCTGTGCATGCTAATGTAATTTTTACTCTCACAGATTTCACCTCCATAAACTATTTTGTGTATATTCCATAAAACCAGGACATAAAAAAAAGACCTGTTACATCGCCAAACAAGTATAGCATAACTTTACATTGGTAGTCAAGGTCTTTTTTATTACCCAGGGCATATTTGAAAATTAAAAAGTGTAAAAAATTATGTGGCTCTGGCAATTCCAAATGTTTTACCAACCAAAAGCCATATTTCAAACATGGCTTTGCCCGCATTCCCTTGGATAAGATGCGCAGTAGTGCGTAAAGTAATATGTGGATTAAGCACCAGCACTCCAAAACAGCTGCCTTTTGGTAAAATGTTTGGAATTTGCCAGAGTAATATAATCTTTGTGCAATCTGGAAGTTTTAAAGCAATCTTCAAACACGCCCCCAGCAATTTAAACAATTTCTTAAACTGCTTCTTTTCACTGTTAAAACTTTATGTTAAACTGTAGCTGGATAAAAAGGGAGCAGGACATAATAAAAAACGCATGGAGGATTTCTATGAAAAAACAAAACACATTACAGAAGCCAATGCGCAATGATATTATTTTAATATTGGTATTACTTATTTCTGCTATTCTGTTTCTTGTATGTTATTATTTATTCTTTCATAAGGATGGGGCTTTTATCCAAATAACAACAAATGGTAAAGTGTATAAAACACTTCCGCTTAATGAAGATGCTACTATTATAATAAATGGATATAATAATGGAAGCAATACTCTACAAATTAAAGATGGATATGCTTCCGTTACTAATGCGGACTGCCCAGACAAACTATGCCAGAAACAAAAGAAAATCCACTATAACGGAGAATCTATTGTATGCCTTCCTAATAAAGTAGTTATATCTGTTATTTCAAAAGAAGAACCTGGGCTTGACGGCGTAGCTTATTAAAACATAATATTAACAAAACACTGCCAATATCCATAAAATCCTTAATTTAACAATAAAACAACAGCCAGTAATAGTTATACTGGCTGTTACACACTATAAGCTGCCGTTTAAAAATAATAATTAAAAATCAGCCCACTGTATAAAGATGTTATATAAGAAAATCCTTCTGACGGTTTACTGAAATCAGGATATGTCCCCATAAGTTTATCTATATATTCCATTGGGTTAATCTTAATTTCATAGGCTTTCGTCATCATAGTCCGGACAAATTGTGAATCTTTTGAAAACAGTTCTTTTAAAGCACCATCATTTATAGCCTGGGTTGTAAGTGCATTGTCAAAAAACATACGGTTATTTTCATCAAAAACAAACCCACAGGCTTCAAGGTCTGGTTTATATGGCCTTATTGTACTTTGTATATCATTGGCAAGTTTAAGGTTATAACTTGTAACCTTTGCAAACTCTTGTGAACTGTCAAGCATAAAATTATACGCATCTGCAATTTTCTGGAGACTGCCCATAATCCTGTCGCCATCAGGATAATAATTTATCTGTACAGGCATATTTGTTGTCTGCCTAAGTGATATTTTAAGACATTTACCCATAGTAAATTCATTGGAAAGGGTATGTCTTTCAATATCATCCATAAAGAACTTTGAACTCATAGGGCTGCGTTCAACCCTGTTTAAATCTAAGAATGAAACTATCCCATTGCCATTAACATTTTCTTTGTCAGCCAGCGTAAATATAGGCTCACCTGCTGACGAACCCGTCATGTCTGACTCTATCCTCATCCTTATCTTATCTGGTTCAGCAGCATTACGTTCTACTTTTGTATGTATCCCAATATTAGCTTTGTTTATAAATGAAGATAATCCTTTCATAACCTCTCTGTTACTTGCTTCATTCCTTATATTATACTGGAAATCATACATATCATCCCCAACGTTTACCTGGAACTTATAAGTTCCTCCTGACAATCCTTTACTTGACGGGTATAAATCCCTGCCTCTGTTAACCTGGCTTAAAGCAAGCCGCTCAACCCTGAGTGAAAATTTCTCTGGAAGCCTGCTCTGGTCAGTGCTTATAATTTCTGCACCTACCCTTCCAGAATCAGATGAATATGCTTTCAAATTATTAAAAGCACTATCAGGAGAAGTATCACAAAGTTCCCCAAAACCATTCTGGAACATTATTGCTGCTTCTTTTATTCCAAGAAGATAAGTCTGCTTAGCATCATTAAGCTTTACAAAATATGTTGGAGATTCCTTTGTCAGTTTAGTTATCTCATTAACAATATTACGAAGCTCAGATGCTTTATGGGTATCATATTTAGTAAGCGGTTGTGGTTTATATGTAGGTACAAGACGGTTATATATATTATCCTCTGCGCCCATATCAACACCTCTTTTCCCCGGTATTACACTCCATTGTACAGCCGGTATATGAAATTATGTTACAAAATCCTGTCTATATTAATTTAAAACGAGTTCCTTCTCTTAAAAAACTGACTAAAAAATAACCATCTTACATTAAACCTGTTACTAATTAATACTATTAGTATACCAACATTTATTCATTTTGTCGATTATTTTTTGATATTTTTGTTACATCCAAGGCGTATTTGAAAATTAAAAAACACAGAAAATCACTGTTTTTTGCCAATTTCCTGACACTTCCTAATATATTATATAATTTACTACTATGTACTGTGATTATATTGTAAATAATTTTCTGGTATAGAAAACTGCCTGGCAGTCTATATACAACCTGCCAGGCAGTTTTTTAACTATAACATTTATTATTTTACTATAGGTGCATAACGTATCCTTATTTCAGGCAATGACTTAAGTTCTGTATAATAATTAAGTTGCCAGTCTTCTCCCTGTAAAGGGTCATTTTCCCCACTTGCTGGAGGTGCAAATATTTTTAATTGCATATCTTTTGCCCCATCAAGAGGTTTCTTAAAGAAAGCACTCATCATATCTATACACTTAACACCTGGTGCTTTATAAAACCAGTGCCCATTAAGCTCCAGCATAAGGTTCATGTCCACATTATTGTCATCAAAATAAGCCTCACAAAATACTGGTGAACTGTCAAAATGAAGGTTTATAGCAATACCATCTGCATCTTCTGAACTACCCCAGCGCATCTTTGCAGGAAGAACCATATCCTCCCCTTCTTCCATTACAGGACTAAAGAAATCCTCATGTATAACCTTACGGTACTCCTCCATAAGAGGCTGTTCAATTCCAACATCCGGATTATTAGGGTCTTCAATTTCAAGCCCAAGCCTTCCACGGTCCCTGAACTGGTACATTGTAAAACCATCCAGCCATTTTTCATTATCTGATTTAAGCATTTCACAAAAATCATGGAACATTGACACCTGGTCATAAGGTCCTGTAACATCACCATCTGAATTAAACTCTGAAAGTACCATAGGCTTCTTGATGCCATTATTTAGAAATGCATATCTTTTGTAACTCTTTTTAGCAAGGTTATATATTTTATCAACTGTATAACGTGCAAATGTGTCACCGCCCTCTTCTGCAACATCATATGGCCAGCCCCAGTGCAGCGCCATATAACGGTCTACAGAAACAATATCTGCTGACCTTGCTGCCTCTGCAAATATATCTTCTTTCTCCATTTTCTCATCATCAAGCTCCTTATATCCGTCAAGACATATTATTGTCTTAACGTTTGGGGCTTCTCTGTGGATAATATTGCAAGCATTTACAAAAAATGCTGCTACTTCTTCATAACTTGCACGTTTATTAAATGAAAACCAGTCTCCTGTTGCTTCATGGTTTATTCTAAGCTGCACACGCCCAAATGTCCTTAAGTCATGTGCGATTGCCACAATATATTCATCTGGCAGTTTTGGGTCAATAGTCATTGTAAGAAGTACATCCTGTCCATGTCTGCGCACATCCCTCATATATGTGAAAGGTTCATCATCCTTTGTCCCATTAATTCCACCTTTATATGTAAAATAATTATCATATGGGTAATCCCATGCAAAGTTTATTTCCATATCCTTACATGCTTCACTAATTCTTTGTGGCCACTCTTTGTCATTAGGATAATAACAATACATAAGGCTTACAGCCCTGTGTGGCCTGCCAAGCTTTTGTAATATATAGTCCTGGTTCACATATTCCCCACGTTCACTTCCATCTCCAAGGTCTACAGCACACCGTGCAGCACCCATATGGACTGCTTTCGCTTTTAATATGCTCATATTTTTCCTCCATTTCATTATAATATAGAAGATTATTTCTATAAAAACTACTATTCTCAATTAGGAAATATTGCAATAAAATACACTAATTTATAGAGATTACACTAGCAGCAAAAGAACCACTGGTTATAAAACCAGTGGTTCCCTGTATTTTCCCAGATGCTGCATATAAAACCATCAGAAAATATTATTTTGTAACTTTTACACTATTACCTGCGCCGCCTTTTACCTTAACAATCTTAGTATAAGCTTTAACTTTGTTCTTAGGCACTTTAACTGTTGCTTTCTTGTTAATACCCTTGAATGCATTCTTAGCTACTTTAGCAGCTGTAAGCTTCTTAGATTTAATTGTAATCTTCTTTAAGTTCTTGCAGCCTTTAAATGCATTCTTGCCAATAATCTTAACATTAGCACCAATTACAACAGTTGTAAGCTTCTTATTATTCTTGAAAGCACCTGCTTCAATTGATTTTACCTTAAATGTCTTTCCTTTAATCTTAACAGTTGCAGGAATTGTTATTTTCTTAGCATTCTTCTTTCCATTAACAAATCCAACTGTCTTTGTGCTGTCTGTAGATATTATCTCATACTTGATACCATTAACAGTATACTTCTGGCCTTTCTTAATCTTTGAAGAAGAGCCTGATGTACTTGTATTTCCATCTTCAGAACCATCACCAGTATCTGGCTTATTTACATCTGGTGTAGCACTATCTGTTGGCTTATCTGTATCTGTTGGTACTGTTGTTGCAACAGGTGTTGCACTTGGTACTGCTGATGCAGATGGGCTTGCAGAAGGTGTTGCTGTTGCACCTGGCTTTGTTGTTCCAGTTGGAGGCACTGTAGCTCCGCCACCCCATGTGCTAGGTACATCTTTGTAGCAAAGAATGAATTTAGAGAACTTATCATTCTTGAATGAGAAGTTATTACCTGATGTCTCACAATCAATGCGTGTTGCTTCTCCATTATGAAGCCTGATAACAAAATAAGTCCTTAATTTAGAAGCATTTGTATTTCTACATGCTTCTGGTATTTCCATAGTAATTTCTACTACGTCACCAAGGTCGGTAACTTCACCAAGGTCTACTCTTTCATTGCCTTTTACAAATATAACATTTATTTTAAGGTCAAAAACAAAAGAGTATTTTGCATTAACGAAACTATTAACAAGATTCTGCATTGTAGGATTCTTTTCAAGGAACTTTTCTATAGCAGTTTTATCATTAGCATCCAGCTTAGTAAGATTTTCAGTAGTTGTAAACTCAAGAGTTGCAGTTCCAGCCTTTACTTCCTTTGCCTGTTCCTCTGTAAGGTTTGTAGTCTTAACAAGCTTATCTAACATCTTGTCTGAAATTGCACCTGCACTAGCTACTGCATCTACATTTGGTGTACTTGTTGGACCTGTAACAATGCTTGGATTATATGTACCTGTTACTGTTATTACAACATCACCAGATATACCAGTTACATCCCAAGTAAAAGCACCAGATACTAACTTTCTTTCTCCCTGTACAGGTTTGCTTCCTGTAGCTCCAGTACTTGCAACAGCACTATAAGTAGTTACATTAGCACCAGTACTTGTACCAAGCTCAGCTGATATTGTTATATCTTCATCACCAGTAAAAGTCCCCTCCTTTGGAGTTACTGTTACTGTTATAGCTCCATCAGTTGCAACTGTGTCAGCTACTGCATCAACACCTTCAACTTGATTATCAACATATACTGTAATATATGGTCCTGCAGCCTTAACAACTGGTGATACTGGTAAAAGGGATACTATCAACGCCAGTGCCATGATGAAACTTATCTTTCGTTTTGACTCTCTCATCTTGAAATACTTCATTACGATGATTCCACCTTTCTCATATTTTTATTATGTATCTATATCAATCGTAAAGCGCAAAATATTCACCTGGAATTTTTATATGCAGGCTGAGTTAATAAAGTATAAAATAATACCATATAAAATTAAACCAGGTTAGAATACTTACATATTCATAACCTAATAATGCAACATCTTGAAGTAAATATCTTTTGCCCTACAACGGATACCATATAAACATCCCAATCCTTCAATAAAGTTTCTACACAAGATTATTTATTACC
>VSNJ01000098.1 GCA_009774235.1 Lachnospiraceae bacterium | reverse complement strand
TACCACAATTTTTTATTTTTGTCTGCCTTAACCCACCGTCTAAAGCCAGTGGGATTGCGGCAGCCTTATTTCAAAAACTTTATGCAGATCAGGCTATATTTCTAAAAAATTATCTATCCAGCTTCAAAAAGTGGTATCCATCTGGTTACAAAACAAAAAATAATACCAGAACCAAAGGTTCTATGGAAATTTCTAATAAAATACTTCTAAGGAAACGTACTGTAATAGAATTTGTAAATGATTTCCTTAAAAATATATGCCAGATAAAACATTCCAGACATAAAAGCTGTTGTCATTTTGTAATAAATTTGGTTTCTGGAATTATTGCTTATTCTTCTGAGTTGCAACCATATATCAACCCCTTTTGCTTTTCTTCTTGCAACATTTCTACTCACACACCCCTTGCGGGGTGCAACAAATACGTCTGATGAAACATTTAACCAGTTAGTAGATTTCTACTCACACACCCCTTGCGGGGTGCAACGCTGGAAAAAGATAATTGTTTATCCTGTATTGGCATTTCTACTCACACACCCCTCACGGGGTGCAACTACGAAAAGCCTTTTATGCCTTTACTTATCTGCATTTCTACTCACACACCCCTCACGGGGTGCAACGGAAAATGGCACAATCTGCCTTGAATACTACAGATTTCTACTCACACACCCCTCACGGGGTGCAACCCGTCCAATTCGTAACCAGCCGCTTCACTGGTCATTTCTACTCACACACCCCTCACGGGGTGCAACGGCGGTTTTTGCGCCGCCCGTTCTGTTGTGTGGGATTTCTACTCACACACCCCTCACGGGGTGCAACAATGAAGTACAGTCTGTAATGCTTAGACACAAAGATTTCTACTCACACACCCCTTGCGGGGTGCAACTTAAACCTCTGGAAGTCCTAATGATACAGATGTATTTCTACTCACACACCCCTTGCGGGGTGCAACGGGCTGTAGACAGTTATATTTTTAGAAATGTGTTGATTTCTACTCACACACCCCTTGCGGGGTGCAACCTTGAAGGGAGTGCAGGGACTTAGAGATACTTACATTTCTACTCACACACCCCTTGCGGGGTGCAACATTTTTCTGCTACTTCATTTTTGGTCTTCATAGCATTTCTACTCACACACCCCTTGCGGGGTGCAACAAGAACGGCAGTTTTTGGAGTTTGTAAAGAACGACATTTCTACTCACACACCCCTCACGGGGTGCAACCTAAACCTACTACGAAAATGGCAGGCGCAATGGATTTCTACTCACACACCCCTCACGGGGTGCAACATGATAAATCTGTTGAACGTCATAATTTAAAAAATTTCTACTCACACACCCCTCACGGGGTGCAACAAGTGTCTTTTAAACTGTTTTTTATATTTTTGTATTTCTACTCACACACCCCTCACGGGGTGCAACAATATACCCAACCCCGGGGCATATATTGCCCCAATTTCTACTCACACACCCCTCACGGGGTGCAACATCTTTTGCTAGAATTTGGATTGAAAATTCAGAAATTTCTACTCACACACCCCTCACGGGGTGCAACACGGCGGCAGAGGTATAACCATATGCGATGAATGATTTCTACTCACACACCCCTCACGGGGTGCAACAATATACCTAGTAACTTTAATGCGTATAACTATATTTCTACTCACACACCCCTCACGGGGTGCAACATATAAAATCTAAGGTGTATAAAGATTTAGTCAAATTTCTACTCACACACCCCTCACGGGGTGCAACCATTCGGTGATGATGTATTTAAAATTGGTATGACATTTCTACTCACACACCCCTCACGGGGTGCAACCTGCGTACATGACGAACTTTTTCAAAAAAATGTTATTTCTACTCACACACCCCTCACGGGGTGCAACCCAAAAACGGAATAGGTGCTTGCGCATTTTTTCCATTTCTACTCACACACCCCTCACGGGGTGCAACTTGCTCCGACTTATGGTATTTTATCCGATTATAAATTTCTACTCACACACCCCTCACGGGGTGCAACTCAGCCAGCATGGGGACGTTATGCACAGAAAAATATTTCTACTCACACACCCCTCACGGGGTGCAACCCATAGCCAGAGCCAGAGCCATCACCATAGCCAATTTCTACTCACACACCCCTCACGGGGTGCAACGCAAATTTCACATTGACGTTCAACATTATCTATGATTTCTACTCACACACCCCTCACGGGGTGCAACCTTCTGCGCCAAATCCAATTTTATTATATCCAGATTTCTACTCACACACCCCTCACGGGGTGCAACCGCAAAATAATGTATTTTACTGCAAATTGCACACCATATAATGTAGGAGTGGACTTTTTTAAAAACTTATATTAAAATTTTTAACCAAAAATAAGGTTTATAACGGGCGAACCATCCTATTATTTTAACATCAATACCACTTCGCCTGGTTGCTAAGTAATAAAACTATTTTAACCAAATATAGAAAAACGGATTATACTTAAAACACATTAAATAATAATTACCCCTTCTGGATCAAATGTCTTTTTAGCACCAATATGCTCCACTCTTCTTTTCCAGTTATTTCCTAAATAATAAAATCTCAGGCTATCTTTATCTTCATCTATCAGTTCAAGTAAATTATGTTTTAATTTTAAAAAAGAAGAATAATCTAAGTCAGCTTCAAAGACAGAATTTTGTACTCTTTGTGCATGGTTCTGGCATTCTTTTGCAACTTTACGAAGCCTGGTTTTTCCAGAGTTATCTGTTGTTGATACATCATAACTTATTATTACCATCATGTCTTATCACCTACCTTAACAAAAAACATGGATATTCATCCAGTTCTCCCCTGATATACTTTGCAAGAAGATTACTCTGGACATACATAAGCAGCCCCATGGGTATTTTTTGTTTTAAATAAGGATGCATAAAATCTGTTCTCTTTTTTTCCTGCCATCGGGACAGTACCTTTTTACGTCCATCTTCATTCAGCCATACAGCACCAGAAACCTGCTTTTCAAAATCACTTTCATTTAAAATCTGTAAATTAAGCAAAGTAAGCACAAATCTTTCCACAATGCATCTTGTTTCTTCTACAAGGTCACATGCAAGCGAACTTCTGCCACTACGTAATGCATGGCAGAATCCAATATAACTGTCAAGTCCAACTGTTTCAAGAGCAGCAGCAAATTCACTTGTTGCTAATGTATATACAAAGGATAACACTGCATTAACAGGGTCAAGCGGCGGACGTTTTGAACGGAACTGGAAACCAAAAGACACCTTATTATTTTTAATCAATTTTCCAAAAATAGAAAAATAATATTTTGCACAATTCCCTTCAATCCCAATAATCTCTTCTATGCTTTCTGCATTATAAACCTTGTCAATTCCCGCACTAAGAACATCCACTACAGAAAGTATTTCTTCATCTTCTCTCATTTCAGGACTATCATGAAGGCTTCTGCGTATTAATTGCCTGGTATTACTAAATTTAGCTGCCATTGTATTTTGTGTTAATGTTATAGCATCTTCACGGAATTTATCAATCTGTGCTACACGTAAAAATACGTTTCCTTTTGTTTCACCACATACTTTTGCCAAAAATTTTCCTTGGGGTGAAATAAAATTTATTGGAACCGATTTGGAAACACATTTCCCCATTACAGCAGGTGAACATCCATTATAATTAAAACACACAATATTTTCTATATTGTCAAATGGAAGACGTATCTTATCAGCTCCTTCTATCTTACACACAAGGTCTTCACCTTCAAGTGACAAATAAGCCAGTTCATTTGTTATGTAAATTGTATTAAGAAGTTTTCTCATAATCTTCCGCCTCCATTTCTTTAATATACTCCCTTATGCTTTTCTTCTTCATTCTCTTCTTAGGCGGAAGGCACAAATCTTTTAAAGAGCATCCACTACAATTCTGGGTTTGCGGAATTCCAGGAATAATACCTTCACTGATATATCTTCTTATCTGCAAAAGTAACTCTTTCAGCTCACAATCATACTCTGTAAAGTTTTCCCTAAGTGGAAGTGGTATCCTTTTCTTCACATCTGCATAATATAAAACAGCATCACAGTCACAATTAAACAAATAATCCACACATATCTTTTGTGCAAAAACCTGCATAAGGTCATCATGGTTATACTCTTTATTTTTTGGTTTTGATGGCTTATATTCCACAATACAAAGCTTATATCTGTCCTCATATCCTGGAAGCAGCACACCTTTACCAGACTTAGACGCTTCTATGCAGTCAGCAACTCCATAAAGATTATACTGTTCCAAATCATTATATATTGGAACAGAAGTAAAAACCTTTTTACCACGTAAAGAATACTTTTTATCAGGGTCATGGACACGCTCATGCAGAAAATTTGCTTTTGTTACAAATATATTTTCTGCCCAGCAGTCATTTATTTCAATTAATCCCCAGCGGTGTGGGCAATATAGATAATGCTGGATAGAACGTATTGTTATTTCTGTATTTATCATAACTTTTTAATTAACTCCACTCCCTGTGGCATAATATCATCTACTGTAATCTCATAATCACTAAACTCCCTTGGCGGCTTATCCATATCTTTCTGTTTTACAACAATCTTTTCAAAAAGAAGATGTGACGGGTAATTACCTAAAACACTTTCATGTTTAAATATATACAGTTTCCTCATGCACATCTTTCCCCTTGCTGCACTGTGGTCATGTTCAAACATATTTATAATTGACATCCAGAGCAATTCCACATCTTCCTCATCAAGCCCTGTAACTTTATTGGCAAGAGCAGCAGAAATATAGCCTTCTGCCCGGTATAAACCATAAGGAATAATACTTTTTCTTCCCATTTCTGTTTCTCCTGTTTTTTTTCTATCTTCTGTAGTACGTGCCTGGCGGGTAATTGTAATATCTTCAATATACACAGGTGACATACTCTTTGCAAAATTAATCTGTACAGGTCCCCTTACAATACCACATGGGTCATCTCCTGTTGACATAACAGCACCAAATGTACGCACATCATAATAATTCCTGCACATATAATCCCTTGCTTTAGTAATGTCTTCAGGATTTTTTACCTTTTGCTTTGTCTTTAACCCTTCCTTTTTATAAGCCTCTGTAAACTTTGCATTAAGATAATTGTCTGGTTTTATAAGAATGTTATAGGCTTTGCTTCCATCCTGGGAACATTTCTCCTCTTTACATAATTCCACATAATTCCTTATTTTTCTTTTAAGACATACATCTGTTATAAAACCATATCCAGTTTCTGCATCAACTCTTGGGTTATTTCCTGCATCTGGGTCTCCATTTGGATTTCCATTTTCCACATCAAAAAGAAATACAAAATCATATCTGTTATTAATTGCCATATTAATTATCCTCCTTGTCCTCATCCTGTTTATTATTATTTTTTACAAAAAATGACTGGTATTGCTGGTAGTATCCAATTATAAATTTACCTTGTTCTACAAGTGACAAAGTATCTGGAAACCCACCTTCTAAATTATCAATTATTTCCTGGACCAGCTTATTATAGAAAACCGGCCTGTTAGCTTTTCTTAAATGGTTCTGTGCCAGCTTTAATAATTTTGGAAATATAGTAGCTGGTTTTGATGCTGCTGATGAAAAGTATGCATCTTTAATTGTACAGTTTAATGGTTTCTCATAAACATTTGGTTTTGATTCATCTTGTACTTCTTTTTCTTCAGATTCTCTACTTTCCTTTGATTTTCTAGCAGAATCCTGTTGTAAATCCTCAAGTACCGCAAATAAACGTCCGCATAAATATGCTGGGGTTTTATTTTCTTTATCGAGTGCCACACTAAGTTCCTCCTTTTTATTTGATAGTCTTGCTTCCCTGTTAATACATGCTTTAATAATACCTGCACGCACACGGTTTAATTTAACATTCTTTTTCTTTTCATCATCTGTATCTGTCTTTACCCTTCTTACAACTGTTGCAAGCAAAAACCTTGGATATCTTGTACCATAAATAACTGCTTCAAATATCTTAGCCATCAGGGCAGGGTCTACAGTGTCTATATTAGATTTTGGTGAAACCAGTTCTTTTTTTATCTGCCACATAGAAATTGTATGAACCTTTTCTGACACCTGCAGGTCATCTTGGTGTCTGGCAATATTTAACAATATTTCACCAAATCTCCTACGGTAAAAAAACTTCATTGCAATACGTGACACATTTGGTTTTATCCCTAAAATATAAAAATTAACATCAGGATCAATATCCTCTTCTTTCATGCGCCCTGATAAAATATTTCCTTCACGGGCATCCTGTATTAAAGATTTCATCATACCTTCTATTTCATCAATTCCAATTGTATCCCTGTTATCAAAAAGAAGTGCTGACATAATATCATTACATTTCTCATTCCTGCTCATTGCCCAGTAAAAAACTGTTATATCATCTAACTGTGACTTCTGGTTTTTACTGCTGCTTATGTAATTTAATACCTTTGTATATTTTTCCATAGCCTTTTCTGAAATATTGCTGTTATATGACTGCTTATTTCCATAAGACTCCTCTGATGAATGCTTAAAACTTACTAAAACTGAACCCATAGCTGTAGCACCAAAAATACCTTTTATTTTTGAATGCACCCTTGCAATAGGCATATTTTCCCCTGTAACTGCACACTGGGCAATTACAGCCCCGTCTGTTACTTCCTTATTAGAAGAAAACCTGCTTAACCACCTTTCATTTAACTCATTGTCTTTATGTAATAAATCCACAGTCCCAGACAGGCAGAAAGCATAACCTGAAGTACCATATTTTTTACCAGTCCCTGATAAATAAACATTTCCTGTTTCATTTCCAGGCTCCCAGTTCTGTATAAAATTCCTGTATGCATTTACTACTGGAGTATCAATTCCTTCAATAAATTCTAAATTAACATCCTTAAAAATCTTATGTGACTTCTCTGCTTTATTTGTAGAATCAGTAGTTTTAAATTCCCCATCCTGGTAATTAAGCCCAAACAAATAAAGTGGCCTGTGCTCAATAAAATTACTATCAATGCCAGGTTTTTCTGTACGCTGTGGCATAACCTCTTTTCTTGCTTTCTTTATCTCTTTCACTTTTCCATTCTTACTTTTAATTTCTTCTGTTTCCTGCCAGTCAATAATCCCGTCTATTGTCCCGTCTGGATTAAGATATACAAGATAATGTATATCAACATTAGAAAAACCATCAGGAAGCAGCTTTCCTTGTCCAGAAAGAATATCATAATAATCATTTAATGCTTGTATTAACATTTAAGTTCCTCCCTGTACTTTGCTACATCAATAACACCATTTACCATATGTGGACGGTAATATATAGTAGATGCTTTATCTGAAAATTTAGGATTATCCCAGTCATTATTAACTGGCTGTCCTCCATCTTCAAATCTCACCTGGTAACTCATAAATCCAAGGTCTACATCTCCAGATTCCTGTATAGGGCTGCTTACAAGATTCATATCAAATTCATCTACAAGAGTAATGCTTTTAACTGGAAATTCACTACATCCCAGACATGGTGTACGGAAATACTGTCCTTTTTCCAGACGCCGTTTTATTATACTGAAATGTTTATTTTCCGCATCTGTTTCTTCTTCACTTCTTATACCAGTCAGTTCAAAATGGAACTCTACACCATATTTCACATCTTTTAATATAAGGGAAGCACGCTGGCTGCGGCTTTCCGAAGTATAAATACAAGGATTTCCACCTTTGCCAGACATCTGGCTTCTGACAGCCTGGTAAGAAACCTTATCCTTTACTTCATTACGCCGTATATTTATAAAATCAACTTTATTAAAAACAATAATTTTATCTATCACATACCTTATTGCAGGTTTCCAGTAAACACTTTTTAAAAGCCCCTCTAATGCGCCTGGGGTTGGTACATCATAGCTTACCCTTTCTACTTTCATCTCTGGTCTTGTAAAACAGGCATAATCCCCATCAACCATAACTTTAAAACCATAACTCATAATTACCCTCTTTTCTGCATACATATATATGCGTTTTGCCTTTTTGTACATATTAATAATATGTTTAAAACCCATTATTCTGCTTGCATGGATTACTATAAAAATATTGCTACAATTACAATACATACCTAGCCAAGCGGATATCCGCAATCCGCATTGCCTGTAAGCAGGCATTTGCTACTTATTCATAACCTAATTAAATAAGTCCTGGCCTTACTTAATTAGATTAAAAAATATAATCTTCTGCTTCAAATTTTATCCCTGTTTCTTCTTCATAATAATCAGTATTGGCAAGACAATAAATACCACTTCCATAATCATCTACTGCTCCCTGTTTTAATAAATCATCAAATTCGTATTTATATACAGACAAAGCATACTTCTGTAATTTTCTTGGATTTCCTTTCTTTGTTATTTTCAGCTGTTCTATCATATCCCTGCTCTTCTCATCCCTTGCCACAACAATAGAAATAGTATTAGTATCAATCATATGGAATTCTTCTGCATACTCTTTAAAAGGAATTGATTCCAATGTTTTACATTTCCTGCTAATTGTTCTTTTTATAATCTCATCTTTATTAAAAAAATAGAGAAGGTTATAATACTCATCAATACTTTCCTTACAAGAAATATCTTTATATTTTCCAACCAGTCCTTTTGTAATATTAGGGCGTTCATCATTAGAAATACTTTTATCTTCTGTTTCTAATGTAAAAATAAATACACTTGCATCCTTACGTTTCCCTTCACGGTTGCATCTTCCACCAGCCTGTAAAATATTATCTAAACCTGCCATTTCCCTGAATACTGTATAAAAATCCAGGTCTACCCCTGCTTCTATAAGTGAAGTTGATATTACAGTAATCCTCCTGTCTTCTGGTACATTTTCAAAACCTGGATAATCTTCTTCCAGCTTTTTAAGTTCTGATTTAATATCTGATATTACAACTGACCTGTCATAAGCAGTCATATATGTAGACAGGTGGAATTTCTTTCCTCTGCATAATTTATACAATGCCCTTGCTGATGACCTTTTATTAACAACAATAAGACTTGAAGGATAAATAGCTGATTTATTTAATAACGCTTCCTCACTTAATGCCCCTGTATGTTCATATTTGCATTTATTAAACATACTAAACATTGAAGTATCATAAATTAAATTACATACTTTATTGCCAGGCACTGCATATTCATTAACCAGCTTTTCATAATCTGGCATAGTAGCTGTAAGAAGGACTGCCTCACTATTTAAGTATTTTGTAATATAAGAAACCGCCTCAAGGCATGGTTTAAGATATTTAACTGGCATTAAATGTGCCTCATCAAAAACCAGGATGCTGTCCGCCATATTGTGCATCTTTCTTAACTTGCTTCTCTTATTTGAATATATAGTTTCAAAAAACTGTACTGCTGTTGTTATAATAATCCTGGCATCCCAGTTCTCTGTAGCATATTTCACTACTTCCTGGTAATCTTCACTATAACCACTTTCTTCATCATAAGAAAATGTAGACTGGTGGCGAAGTATCTCTGCATCTTCCCCAAAAACCTTTTCAAAAACATCTGCTGTCTGTTCAATAATACTATTATATGGAATAATATAAATAATCCTTTGCTTGCCCATATTTATTGCCCGTTGTAATGCAAATTTAATACTACACAGCGTCTTCCCGCTTCCTGTAGGCATATTCATCAGGTAAATACCTGCATCCTGTCCCACCTGGCTAAAAACTTGTTCCTGCAGCACAGCTCTTGTTTTCTGCAAACCAGATACACATGAAAATGAATCCATGTATTTATTTACCTTATCCAGGCAGTTTTTAAAATCTGCATTAAGAGAACGGTTAGTCTTCCCTGTACAAAAAGTTGCTGTATCAATAGAATCTGCATCCGTAAGACATGAAAAACAATATCTTACCAGAAACGCAAACTTATCAATTACCATATCCATGTTATTGCCACAGTCTTCTGCTAAAAATTCACAAAATGCTTTCTCGTCAATATCTATCCCTTTAAGTTCTTCCTTATATATACTATAATCTTCAAACTCACGTTCTAGTCTTCCATGCAATGTTGCCTGGTCTTTGGTATCATTTTTAAAACCACCATCTGGTATTCCAGAATGATGTCCTGTTATACAATAAGACATAAGCCATTTCACTATACTTGGATACTTTTTCTGTACTTCTTTTGCCCCACAGCCTGAATGTTCTACTTTTATATTTTTTCCATTAATCCTTTCCTGGAAAGAAACCTGGTATTTACCAATATCATGGAGCAGCCCTGTCATATATAATATATCCTTTAAAGCAGGAATTGAAAAATCCCTGCAAAGAGAAGCTGTATTTTCACTATGTTCTTTTACTGTTTGTATTTCTTTTGAATTTTCATTAATATGGGCTTTCCAAATCATTAGTCTCTCCTTCTGTAAAGTTAATTTTTATATTATTATATAAAAATTTCCGACATTTGTCGACATTTATTTTAAATTTAAAACAAGCACATGGTTACTTCATATAATTACGTGTAAAATAAAAATACCCGCAGAAGGCTGCAAAGGTATTTTTTATTTACATATAACTATAATTATTAAAAGCAAATTAATAATTAAATTGCAGACATAAAAAGTATCAATAAATTATTTTAATAAAACAAACATCCATATATTTCCTTATTCTATAAAGACATAAAGATATTATGGATTTTATCCCTTGTATACAACCCATGTGCACACAACCTGTATACCCAGTTAATTACCATCCTCCAGTCATAACTATCTACAAACTCTTCTTTTTCATTACATTTTCCCAATGTATAATACCTGCTAAATTCTACTATATAAATAAATGCAAGCTCACCAAAAACCTGTTTTAACCTGCTTATATCCATTTCCTCTGGCATTTCAATATATCTGCTAAATGTACGGTATATTATATAATTTTCTAAAATATTTCTATATTTTGTTTTTACTATATTTTCAAATTCCATAAATTGTGAAACTATTTCTTCTGCATTTTTTTCTTCTTGAAAATAGTCAAAACATCCATCAAGATACTGGATTTCATGGCTTTCTATAATAACTTCCAATATATTATCTGCCATATCCATAAAAGATTTATACATAAAAATATAATCCTGTGGCCTCCTGATGGCAGACATATATTTTTCCATTATTTTCTTATGTTCTAATATACCAGCAGAAATAAAAGGAATATCCTGTATGTCTATTACAGAAATATTCCCATTATTATTAACCATATAAAATTCTATATTACTATTTATAATATAATCTGCTGTTACAGGGCATGAGGCAGCCATAGAAATCCATAACAAGCCATTATGGTTTGATATAAGCCTTGGAAACTTCCGGCATGTATTACAAAGCATCCCTTCACCAAGGTTCTTCTGTATACGGCAAAGACCATCATTATCAAGCATACTGCACCTGCCATTACTCTTTGTAGCAAAATATCTTTTACCATCTGCCTCATATATATTTGACAATATATCTTCCCTTAATATCTGGTTACTAATATTGACAAACCGTAAAAAAGCCTCATTGCCAACTTCAATCCTCCAGCCAGAACAGCATGTAGAAGTACAGCTGCCTGCAGCACAGCTGAAATTATTATACAATCCCAAAATTATACCTTTCACCAGACAAATGCCCTCCTTGCCATACAGAACCCTATACCAGTATAAAACAGTCTTCTTCCAGAACCAGCAAGCCCTAAAAACCATTATTTACCTAATTAAGTAAACCCTTTAAAATACACTTTTCTTAAGCGTTGGGTTTGGTTTACAAGGGTTTGCTTGCAGGCAATGCGGATTGTGGATATCCGCTTGACAAAGTGTTTTTAAAGACTTGCCTGGTAATTCTAAAAAATAAGTTCTGATTTATCTTTAAGAAGCCTTGCACCTTTTGTAATTATTAAAACGCCAGCGCCAGCACCTGCTATAATTAAGAGTATTCCCATAACAATATTAAAAGCTCCTACAGACTTCATTGTCTTATATATTTTCTCTCCCATCAGACAGCCTCCTTTCTACAACATAATATCTATCTGCCAGACAAGGACAGTTTCTGCCTATGTACCCGGCAGACAGTTTATTAATCCATTAACAACAGCTGTCCCAATCTGATAATCTGATATACCAAAATCTTAATTATTTTTTGCACCATATTGTTTATAATATTCATCTATAGCATTTTTGATATTATCATCAATAAGTATTTTCCCCATACACTCTTTATTATAAAGACATTCCACAACATCTTCCATAGTTACAATTGCATTAGTCCTGAAACCATACTTATCCTGTATTTCACCAAGGGCACTTTTATCTGTAGAAAGTCCTTTTTCCATTCTGTCAAGAGAAACAATAAGTCCCTTAATTTCTATATCTGCCTGTGATTTAATAATAGGAAATGTTTCTTCTATTGACTTGCCAGATGTAGTTACATCTTCAATTATAACTACCCTGTCACCATCTTTAAGGCTGCTTCCAAGCAAGATTCCTTTCTCCCCATGATCCTTTGCCTCTTTACGGTTAGAACAATAACGTATATCTTTGCCATAAAGTTCATTGTATGCAATAGCAGTTGCAACACTAAGCGGAATACCCTTATATGCAGGTCCGAACAGTACATCAAAATCATCACTATAATGTTCATGTATTGCCTGTGCATAATACTTTCCAAGTTTAAAAAGCTGTGAACCTGTAATATATAAACCTGCATTCATAAAGAAAGGTGATTTACGCCCACTCTTTAAAGTAAATTCACCAAATTTTAAAACTTCAGACTCTGCCATAAAAGAAATAAATTCCTGTTTATACTGTTCCATTTTTTAAAATCCTCCTTATATTAAAATGTATATTATTATTGTAAACTTACTCTACAAGAAATACCGAAAATGCGCCATCTGCTACAATGCGGTATTCACCAGCTGGCAACTGGCCATATGCAGATAAATCATACGTCATTTCTGTTATACCTCCTGCTTTAAGTATATGTGCAATATCATTAAAAGCCATTTCTCTCTGCGCAGGAATATTATACCATTTCCCACCTATTCTTGCCTGTAATGTGAAACCCTCACCATAGCACAGCTCATTTTTAGTTGTATTTTTCAGCTTTACTTCTAATTTGCTTCCATTAAGCCTGCAAGAATTTATAATTATTCCACAAGATTTTAATTTACCACTTTTATCCAGGAATTTTTTATCCCATTTTCCATTATTTTTTGCAATATAATACATATTTGGAAATGAAGTTAAACTACTTTCATATCTGTCCTGCCATGTATATTTTTTTATACTTTTAAAATCAATATCTGCCTTATATACATCTCCATTTTCCATAAAAACATATCCGTCAATCCAAGTAATGCCAGCAAATGTACCATCTTTACGGCCTATTCTTATTCCATACATATCATCCTTAAGCTTGCTTACATCCAGGTCTTTTACAGTATCACCAAGTTTAATTCCATTAAAATAATTAACAATTTCTTTTTCTTCTTTATTGTTAAAGAGCCAGCTTACAAAAGTCTTTCCACCATTATACTCCCACATTGCCATAGCACTTGTTTCAACACTTGCATCTTCTAAAAGCTGAGCCTTTTTCAATGGTTTTGTACTTTTTATACTTTCTTTATCCTCTGTAACCTGTGCCAGATATATATCTTCCTGCACATCTGTTTCTTTACCTGTAACATCCATAGATTTTATACTATATAAAGATATTATTGTACACAATGCAAATGATGTAATATATAAAATAACTTTTCTCTTCATAAAGCCCTCCTTCTGCACTATCTTTATTATTAATATTATACATTATTGTGGGACAGTTTTTCATTAAAATATTCATCCGCCACCATTTCCAGATATGAAGTATCAAGCTCTGTATAATAATTAATAAGTTTTGTGCCAAGCTGTGATATTATAATAAGTTCATTTTCTTCTTCTGAAGCATTTTTGTCTTTCCAGCTTTCTATCATTTCACTTGTAACATTTGCATCAATCCATTCTTTTATTCCAGCTGTAAGCGTCTCTTCTTCTTCTATCTGCCCTTTTATTTTCCTGGATTTAAACACTGTGAAAGTACCCCATACTGCAAATATTATAAACATGCATAAAAGACATATAAATACAATTTTATTATAGCTTATAGGTAATACCTCAATTTCGCATAAAATAAGGTATAAGACACCAATTAACCCAAATACAACAAATGTAATGCCCGAAACCTTTACATCTTTGTATTCATCTGCTTTCTTAGTGTATGTTTTAGAAGAATTATATAAAATTCCTTCTGGGGATTCATCTGCTTTTTTATTTGTCTGTCCCTGCTTGTCCTCCTCTTCTGTAACTTTATTATTTTGTAACCGTATTTCTTCTTCACCAGGCAGCATATCTTCATAATAAAATTCTTCTTGTATGCTCTCCCCGCTGTTATTTTCCTGGTCTTCCTGCAAAGCAATCATAAAACCACGCAAAAGTTTTTCTGCCTGTTTATACTGGCTGTCAGGCACTGTTATTGAAAATACACCGTTTTCTTCTTTTATACCTGCCTTTCCAATACCTGAAAACTCCAGGTATTCCATAAGCTTAGTTGCCGTTGTTTCTTCTTTTAATTCACATAAAACAGATACTACAAAATCATCCTCAGTTCCTTCTACCAGTCCTGAACCACATTCAGCACATATTGTAATCCCTTTCTGGTATTCTGTCTTACATTTTGGACACCACATATACTTACCTCCTGTCATGCTGTAAATGCTATAACATTATGTTATCATACCTTCCCCCAAATGACAACATTTTTAAAATACACTGTACTTTTGTACTTTATACAAATCTAATGGATAAGTCCTTTAAAAGATTTACTTCTTAATAATAACCTCCCTAAGCTTTTTTATAAAAGTTTTTAAGCGTCGACATTCTCTCTTATAAATGTTATAATTTATATAATTGCCTGGTATTGTACGGATATTATAATTGTAGGAGTCCAAAGACCTGGCTTACGTAATAACAGTAATTTATAGATAAGATAAAGGAGGGATGTTTAGTGTTTTTATTTAATTATAAAAGTTTATTAAAAGGACTTATTAGCTTTGCATAGCACCAGCTATAGCAAAAATGCCAAGATAGCCGGTGCTTGCCATAAATAACATTATTTAGGAGGCAAAAATGGGCTATAAAAGAGCAGAGGAAGTCCTGCCACTGGAACTTCTTGAACAAATACAGGAATATGTAGCAGGAGAAAGCATATACATACCAAGACGTAAAAACGAGCGCCGTCACTGGGGTGAACAGACAGAAACACGTAAAGAACTGACGGAACGGAATTTAAAGATAAAGAAAGATTATTCCAGTGGGTATACAATAAAACAACTTGCAGAAAAATATTTTCTTTCACAGAAAAGTATACAACGTATCTTGTATTCAAGTGAAGATTAAAATTGTGAAACTGGATAGTGTCCTATAAAGATAAAATTTAGAATTCTGTTATTTTTCATTACTTTTTGTAAAATAATATAAAACTGGCTAAACAATAAATTATAGAAAAGCCTGGACAGTACACTAATATATTAGTTTCCAATAAGTAAAAGCTCCCTTTTATAAAAGGGAGCTTTTTTATAAATTATAATTCTCCCCAAAGTATAGAATATTGAAAAAATCTAAATTATACAAAATGAAATACCATAT
>VSNJ01000097.1 GCA_009774235.1 Lachnospiraceae bacterium | reverse complement strand
TCCGCAAAAATTACTGGAAATATCTTAGTGAAGTAATAATTATGATGTATCATACAGTTGAAAGGAGAATATATGAGTTATATAAATGCAAAAGATGTATTACCAAAAGAAATGATAAAAGAAATACAAAAATATGTAAATGGTGTAAATTTATATATACCCAAAGTACCTGAAGAAAATAGTAATTGCAGCAATTACAAACTTGAGTTATACAAGAGAAACCAAGAAATATATAATCTGTTTTTGCAAGGGGAAAAGGTTTCAAAACTGGCTGCAGAATATTATCTTTCAGATAAAAGTATATACAGGATTTTAGGAGAAATGAAAAAGAAATAATATGTAACAGGAGAACTCTATGTTGTGGGGTTCTCTTGTTTTTTTCAACTATAATATGAGAATGACAAACAAATATTCCAATGGTATACTTAAATAAAAAGGAGTGGTAAAGAATATGGAAAATGGAAGAATTATTTTTTTAAACGGTGTAACCAGTTCAGGCAAAACATCTATTGTTGAATCTCTTCAAAACCAGGAGGATATATTTTTTTATGTTGTTGCTAATGACTTATTCCAGGAAATGGTTGGAGAGAATTATCTCCGCAAAAATTACTGGAAATATCTTAGTGAAGTAATAATTATGATGTATCATACAGCAAAACTATATTCTGATATGGGAAAGAATGTGCTAATTGATGGGATTCTAGTTGAGAGGGAAGAGATAAAACCTCATTACAGCCAGCTATTAGAAATATTAAAAAATAATCCACTTGATATAGTAGAAATATATTGTCCTTTGGATATTTGCAGACAGCGTAATATTATCCGTGGAGACAGATATGAAACACAATCACAGGAACAGTATGATTTAATGGCTGAAAATATTAAGTATAGTGCCAAAGTTGATACAAGTATATATAGTCCAGAGGAGTGTGCAAAAAAGATTATCAAAGAATTATTTAATTAACAAAGTTTCTTTCTATTTTTCTAAAAAAGTAACTACATTTCTGGACATAGGCTTTCAGTGATAAAAAACGGACACCGGCGTGCTCACTTTATAACCCTTTAGGATTACAGCAATTTCCTGTAAAGTAAAAAGCAGGCAGTACAATAAAACTATTGTACTGCCTGCTTTCATTTCCCATTAAAAAGACCTTGCGGGCACATCTAGGATACTTTTATCCCTGCATCTGTGCACGGTAATAATTTATAAGGCATCCCTTTATAATTATATCACGCTCATCATCTGTAAGCCTTCCAAGCTTTAATGTAAATTCTTTCATTCCTTTATTAACAACATAAGCTTTTATATTATCTTCTTTATTTATTATTGCATTTTTTATATCCTTAATAAAGATATAATCCCCGTTCTGGAAAGGAAGCTCCCCATCTTCATACAAAAATGGCAGCATACCCCAGTTAATAAGGTTTGAACGGTATCTTTTTGTTGCGTATTCTTTTGCAATATTAGCAAAACCTCCAAGCACCTTCTGGCATGAGGCTGCCTGTTCACGTGCAGAGCCATCACCTGGTTTTACTGCATAGATAAGGCTTCCTATCTGTGTATCTTCTGGTTTTGATTCAAATTTTGCATTAACCTGCTTAAACACTTCTTCCACTTCAGGACATGCAGCAAATATATCTTCCCCTGCTACCCTGGCTTTCTCTGCAAGCTGTACAGCTTTGGCACGCCCTACATAAGAAGGGTCTTTGCGTGAAAGTGTAAATTCTGCAAGCCCAAGCGGGTTAGAACGGAATGATGATGTTTCACCTGAAGGTATAAGTTCATCTGTTGTTGTTACAGGGTCATGTATTTCTGATACTACTTTAAGCACCATATTGTCTGTAAGCGCAGACATAACAGGCCAGTCCTTAATATTAGGTCCAAGCTTGATTTCTACATCTGGCTGTGGATTTCCAACACCATTGTATACACGGTTTTCATATATTTTACTGTCAAAGAAATACTTTGGCTTGCCAAAGCTTACATCAATATCCATTGCAGATGTAAGATATCCTTTATTAGCAGCTGTAGCAGCGATTGAACGTGCATCCATAAGTGCAACAGAAGCAATCTGCCCGTCTGTAACCTTTGAGCCCTCCCTGTTAGGGAAGTTACGTGTTGAATGTCTTATTGACAGTCCATTATTAGGAGGTACATCACCTGCTCCAAAGCATGGACCACAGAACGCAGAACGTACTGTTGCACCTGTTGCCATAATATCCGCAATTACACCATTTTTAACAAGCTCCATAAATACAGGCTGGCTTGATGGATATACACTAAGTGAAAATTCATCTGCACCAATATATTTTCCACGGAGTATATCAGCTGTATCACAGATATTTTCAAAACCACCGCCTGCACAGCCAGCTATAACACCCTGTTCTACATAAAGCTTTCCATTACGCACTTTGTCCTTAAGTGTATAATTAATCTTATTATTATCAAGGCTTACAAGTGCCTTTTTCTCAACATCATCAAGTATATCAAGCAGGTTGTCATTCAGCTCATCAATAGTATACACATTGCTTGGATGGAAAGGCATAGCTATCATAGGCTTGATTTCTGAAAGGTCTACATAAACCATTCCATCATAATAAGCTATATTATCTGGTTTTAATTCTTTATAATCTTCTGGACGTTTATGGATTTCATAAAACTCTTTAATTTCATTATCTGTTGTCCATATTGACGAAAGACATGTTGTCTCTGTAGTCATTACATCTATGCCAATACGGAAATCTGCTGAAAGGTTTGCAACACCATCACCAACAAACTCCATTACTTTATTATTTACATAACCATTAGCAAATACAGCGCCAATAATTGCAAGCGCAATGTCCTGCGGTCCAACACCTTTCTGTGGCTTTCTTGCCAGGTATACCGCAACTACACCTGGCATTGCAATATCATAAGTCCTGCCAAGAAGCTGTTTTACAAGTTCAGGACCTCCCTCTCCCATTGCCATTGTCCCAAGTGCGCCATAACGTGTATGTGAATCTGAGCCAAGAAGCATCTTTCCGCCGCCTGCAAGCATTTCACGTGCAAACTGGTGTATAACTGCCTGGTGTGGCGGAACATACATGCCACCATACTTTTTGGCGCATGAAAGCCCAAACATATGGTCATCTTCATTAATAGTACCCCCTACTGCACACAAGCTGTTATGACAATTTGTAAGTACATAAGGAACAGGGAACTTCTCAAGCCCTGATGCGCGTGCTGTCTGGATAATGCCTACGAATGTTATGTCATGTGAAGTAAGCTTGTCAAACTTAATATGAAGGTTCTGCATATCCCCTGAAGTGTTGTGTTCCTCCAGTATTTTATATGCCATCGTCCCTTTTGCTGCCTCTTCTTTAGATGGTGCACTTCCACACTCCGCATTTAACACACTGGCGGCTTCTGCATCATCTTCTATAATCCTGCTTCCATTTACAAGATAAACTCCATTGCCATAAAGCTTAATCATAGATAGTACCTCCTTAAATTCTGGCTTAACAATGGATTATATATATCCATTGAATTAGTTAACAGGCTTATTATATAAATTTTTATATATAAAAGTCAAGTATCAGTGCTTATTTTTCAAAAGAACACATATTGGTATAATGAATTTTTATAATCCAATTTTTTCTTGAATACTTTTTTGTATTGTAGTAGAATGTATTCTAACCAGGCAGCATATATTTTCTGCCACCTGTCCTGGAAATTACAATAATTAAGGAGGATTATCAATGAAACATCTAATAAGTCCACTAGATTTATCTGTCAGGGAATTAGAAGAAATCCTTAATCTCGGACAAGCAATAATGAAAACTCCTGAAAAGTATTCACATGTATGTGAAGGGAAAAAACTAGCCACTTTATTTTATGAACCAAGCACAAGGACACGCCTTAGTTTTGAAGCAGCAATGCTAAACTTAGGCGGTAAAGTGCTTGGTTTTTCTTCGGCTGATACAAGTTCTGCATCAAAAGGTGAAAGTGTCGCTGATACAATACGTGTTATATCATCATATGCTGATATATGCGCTATGCGCCATCCAAAGGAAGGTGCGCCAACTGTTGCAGCAATGCACTCTGGAATACCTGTTATAAACGCAGGTGACGGAGGACATAACCATCCTACACAGACACTTACAGACCTTTTTACCATTAAAGAACTTACAGGCCGCCTTGATAATTTAACAATAGGCATGTGTGGCGACCTGAAATTTGGCAGGACAGTACATTCATTAATAAATGCAATGGTACGTTATGATAATGTACGCTTTATACTGGTTTCCCCAAATGAGCTTAAAATTCCTGACTACCTGCGCCAGGAAGTACTTGAAGCAGGCAATATAGACTATATTGAAACTAACGAACTTGAAAAATATATGCCAGAACTTGATATTCTCTATATGACCCGTGTACAAAGGGAACGCTTCTTTAATGAAGAGGATTATATAAGGTTAAAGGACAGTTTTATACTTGATGCAGAGAAAATGAAATATGCAAAAAAGGATATGTATGTACTGCACCCTCTTCCACGTGTAAATGAAATCTCCGCTGAAGTTGACAATGACCCAAGGGCAGTATATTTTAAACAGGCAAAATTTGGCGTATATGTACGTATGGCACTTATTATTACTCTGTTAGAACTTTCTGTGTAATAGTCAAGCGGATTGCGGATATCCGCTTGACAGGGCTTACTTAATGAGGTTAAATGTTATACTAATTTATAAAAGGAGGTTTTTTATGTTAAATATAAGTGGATTAAATGAAGGAATAGTTATTGACCATATACAAGCAGGCGGTGCAATGAAGATATATGAATACTTAAACCTAGAAAAACTTGACTGCCAGGTCGCAATTATTAAAAATGCACGAAGCAGTAAAATGGGTAAAAAAGACATTATTAAAATAGAAGGACCACTTGATATTGACCTTAACGTGCTTGGTGTACTTGACCATAATATCACAATAAATATAATAAAAGACAACCGCATTGCTAATAAAAAGTTTCTTGAACTTCCAGATACAGTAACCAATATAATAAAATGTAAAAATCCAAGATGCATTACCTCAGCAGAGCAGGAAGTCCCTCATAAATTCAAGCTTACTGACAAGGAAAAAAGAATATACAGGTGTGTATACTGTGAATCTAAATTTAAGGGAAACTAAATTACAAAAATATATTAAAAAATAAAAGATTACAAAAATATACCGGTTCTGCAAACTTTACCTGTTTGCAGAACCAATATAATCTGTGTAATATTGAAAATATTAATTGTAATAATTTAAAAGCTGTTTTAAATCTGCAATATATTCTATAATATTTTTTCCATTATCTGTATCCCTTACAAGTATACGTGACTTTTCAGTTTCAACAAGATGTGACTCTGACTTAATATCTTTATTTTCACAAAGTGCATGGTACACACTTTCAAAAGGCTGGTGTGCCTTTATCCTAAGCCCATGTGAATTATAAATCAGCGTATATCCTGCAATCCCAGTTTTCTCATGGTAATCCTTACAGAACCCGCCATCAATTACAAGCAGCTTTCCATTGGCACGTATTGGCTGCTCGCCTTCAACAGTCCTTACTGGAGTATGCCCGTTAATAATATGTGACATATTAGTATAGAGACCAAATTCACGCAAAATCATATTGCAAGTCTTTTCTTCTTTATAAAAGCTGTAATATGGATTGGTTTCTTCTTTCCATGTACTTTCATCATCCAGAAATGTTCTTTCAAATGTCTTAATATTCCTGCCACAAAGTGGTGATTTCCTTCCAGTCCACAAATACCACATAAAATCCTTTGCATCATTATCATGTGCATTATAATATGCCCTTCTTGCCACTTTATCAGCATAATCCAGATAAGACTTGCCCTGGTAAGTTTCCCCTTCCATCTGCACACCCTCAAAATTACCTGTATCATCCATAGGAATACATCCATGGTATAACAGGTTTCCATTATATATGCGGTACATACTGCCTTTCTCATACAAAAACCTGATGTGGGACTGCAGGCGCACACTATTTAAAAATGCAGACTTAAGTTCTTCCATAACAGCCTGCTCACCATCAGACAGTTTATAAGGGTTATTCTTGTCTATGGTAGGAAACTCTGGGTCATTTATTGTATATTCCTTACCATTAATTTCAACTTTTCCACTTTCCAGGTTAATTTTATGTAGGAATATCCTGTCATCCATATCATACTCACTATGACGCCTTATAATATCCCCTTCCAGCTTAAATAAAATAATGGAAATTGCCTTTAATGCTGCATCCATTGGCTCTTCAAAAGCATATTCCTGTGCAGCAAATAAAGCAAGCGAACGCAGGCTTATACCATATCCGCTCTCAAGTATTTCTGTATTCTTGTATTTCAAATTATTACGGATTACATTTGCAATACATGCCATACTTCCAGAAGCAGCTCCCATCCAGAGAATATCATGGTTTCCCCATTCAATATCAAGTGAATGGTATCCCTGCAGCAAGTCTAATATTTTGTCAGCATAAGGCCCCCTGTCAAATATATCACCTACAATATGCAGATGGTCTACAGCAAGCTGCTTGACAAGCCCTGACAATGCTACAATAAATTCATCTGCATTATTAATATCCAGGATTGTATCAATAATTTTACTATGGTATAAAACCTGGTTATCATCTTCATCCTTTTGTACATGCAGAAGTTCATCAATAATATATGAAAATTCCCCAGGCATAGCCTTTCTTACTTTCGACCTTGTATACTTAGAAGATAAAAGTTTTGCAATTTCAATAAGCTGGTTTAATACCATACGGTACCAGTCATCTGTAAGAATACCCTGTTTTCTGAGCATCTCAAGTTTTTCCCGTGGATAATAAATTAATGTACATATTTCCTGCTGTTCAAAATCTGTAAGAATATCCCCAAAAAGCAAATTTACCTTTTCTCTTATTACACCAGAACAGTTATTTAAAATATGGTAAAATGCTTCATATTCACCATGTAAATCACTCATAAAATGTTCTGTACCCTTTGGAAGGTTTAAGATTGCGCTAAGGTTAATAATCTCCCTGCACACTGCCTGCTTAGATGGAAATTTTCCTGCAAGCAGTTTCATATATTTTTTATCTTTTATATCCATATATATCCTCCCAGGCTGTGGGTATCCTGGTATAGCAGCTAATTATAAAGCTATATTATAAAAGTATCTGTTCCTCCAGGCTGTTTATGCTGCCTGAATTTTCAATAACCCTGTCAGCCTTTTCTATAAAATAATTATCTGGTTTCTGTTTACTAATAATTGAACGTGATTTTTCTTCAGAATAACCACGGCTGTCTGAAAGCCTTTTTACCCTTATATCTATGGGTACATGCACATACCATACTTCATCACAAAACTTGTCACAGCCTGTTTCATACATAATTGCTGTTTCAAGTATTATATACCCGTCCTGGTCTTTTCTGTCCTTAATATAATTACCAATATAGTTAAAAACTTCTGGATGTATTATTGAATTTAGCCCAGAACGGGCATTATCATCATTAAATATAATATCTGCAAGTTTCTTTCTGTTAATACTGCCATCTCTTCCTAAAATCCCCTTGCCAAACATATCTATAACTTTGTCATAACCAGGAGTCCCAGGCTTTATTACAACATGTCCAAGTTCATCAGCAATAAGAAGTTTTGCATTATATTTTTTACTTAGAAACTTTGCTACCAGTGACTTTCCACTTCCAACGCCTCCAGTAATCCCTATAACAAACATATATCCCATCCCCCTTAAATTTCTAAAATACGTACGAATCACACAATGAATATACACAAACTTCTGGAATACCTTTATATCCCTCTGGTATTTTTCCTGTAATTTTATATTCACTATTATCTGTTAAATGTATAAAATTATCTGATAAAATTATATCTGCCCCTTTCACTTCTATCTCTGTAAAAAATGCAGGCACATTACTTTTTAAAGTAATTAAAATCTGGTCTTCTTCCCTTGTACAACTATATTTTATTTCTGCTTTTTTTATTTTCATATGCTTATATGGTTTTGGCATACTTACCTGGTGGCTTATATTTCCATCAGAATGTTTAAACAGGGCTTCAATAAAAACACTATTTTCTTTTCCTTTGAGTATTTCTTTTAAACTAATAGTTTCCATAGATATGGCAGAAAGAGAACTGCATTTTATACTATCTGTCTTTTTATAAATTATATTTCCATCCATATCTTTTACATAAAGAATTACTTCTGTTTCTGAATCTTTAAATGTTTCATTCTGCACATAAGGCGTACAATAGAAATCCTCATTTATATCCAGGCTTCCAAGTATATCAGCATAAAAATGCCTTGCCATATACTGCAGTGCTTTCCAGCGCCCATAGTAATCAATGCCTGACCAGGACGCAACTGGCCAGTTATCATTAAGCTGCCAGTAAATTGAGCCCATGCACCTGCCCCTGTTCCTTCTCCAGTGTTCTACACCTTCTTTAATTGCAATTCCCTGCAGCACCTGGCTTATATATACAAGGCTTTTAAAATCTTTTGGATAAAGGAAATTCCCTGAAATATAATGCAGTATTTTAGCATTGGCTGTTCCATTTTTCTGGTGGCTTTCCATAACTTCTGAAAATATATTCTGGTCTTCTTGAACAGTAAATGTATTTATAGTTTCCATACATGGGAATGACTGGAAACCAAATTCCGAACAAAAACGGAAATAATAATTCTTGTAATCTGAAAATGGCTTTTCACCATGCCATACATCCCAATAATGGCGGTCTCCTGAATTGTCACTGTCTGGATTATTAAAACTCCCGCCAGAAGATGGGGAAGACGGCCAGTAAAATGTAACTTTATCTTCACTCCTAAGAGCTTCAGGTATAATATCCTCAAACATTGCCAGGTAATCCTGCCTTAATGGTTCTGGATGGTCACAGAAACCACCCCAGTGGTCCCATGCGGACTCCATTTCATTATTTCCACACCATAACCCGAGGCTTGCATGGTTACAAAGCCTTTTTACATTGTCTTTTGTTTCTGCAATTATGTTCTCTTTGAATTCTTCTGTTAATTCATAAATATTGCAGGCATACATAAAATCCTGCCATACAACCAGCCCGTTTTCATCACAGAAATTATAAAAATCCTCTGATGGGTAATAACCACCACCCCATACACGTATACAGTTAAACCCACAATCCACTGCTGCCTTTAAAAGCCTCGTAGTTCTCTCTTTTGTAATCCACGGATAAATACAATCTTCTGGAATATAATTTGCCCCTTTTGCAAAAATTTTTACACCATTTACACAAAAAGCAAATTCTTCTCCCCATTTATCCTTTTCCTGGCTGACCGTTAAAGTACGTAACCCAATACGGCACTCCTTTTCATCAAGCAGTTTATCTTTATAAAAAAGCTTGGCTTTTACTGTATAAAGAGGCTGTTTTCCATAGCGTGAAGGCCACCATAACATTGGTTCTGTTACAGTACATTTCCCATTCTGGAATAGGATTTCTTCTCCATCTGGAGTAATTAATATAATATTTAATAACAGTCCTGGCATATCTTTTTCTGCTTCTTCCAGCTTATATTCATGCCCTCCTGCCAGCTTAACAAAAGCCCTGGCTAATACTTCTACTTCCCCGTTTCCATGATTTTGGCTGGTCTTTATATATTCAATGCTTGCAGTTTCTATACCAATTATATAAATATCACGCCATATCCCCATATCTGGAAGCTGTGGGCCCCAGTCCCATCCAAACATAGAATGTGCTTTTCTTATATACTGGTTTCTGTCCATAGCACCACATGCAGTAAAATGTATTTCCTTGTCTGGCTGTGGTATATAACTTTCTATATATTTTATTGCAGAATGAAAATATATTTCTATTTTATTTTCACCATCTTTTAAAACACCAGAACATTCTATTTTGTAACGCAGATGCATATTTTTAACTTTCTTTATTAAAGTACCATTAATATAAATATCTGCTACTGTATCAATTCCATCACAACACAGTTCATAGGTATATTTTTCTTGTTTATGCAATGAAAATGTCTTACAAAATATAAAATCCTGTGAAAGAAAATCCCTTGCCACATATTCATTCATGCGGTAATATGGATTTTCTAAAATTCCATTTTCAACTGCAGCACTTAATACTGAACCTGGTATATTAGCCGGACACCCAGTTTTACCATCAGCACTTTTTATATTCCAGCTGCCATTAAGCATAGTAACCTGTTTATTTTCCATTGTAATACCACCATGTACATCAAACTTGCCACTATTTTCTTCCACTTTTATAATAAGTGGCACTTTTTTATTTTCTGTTGCAATACCACCATGTGCCTCAAACCAGTCACTGCCCTCTTCCACTTCTACAACAAGCGGCACTTTTAATTCTGCTGCCTTTGGCATTTCTTCCATCAATATCTGCCTTACTTTTTCCTTTTCCTCCAGATAAGTTTCAACAAGAAGTTCATCATGCACCTGTAATACAATCCTTGATTTTAAATTTTCTTCTTCAATTCTTCTTGCAACCTTTATCATTGCAATCTTAATAATATCTGCTGCCGTACCTTGTATAGGTGAATTCATCGCAACTCTTTCACCAAATGACTTCTGTGTATAATTACTTGAAGAAAGTTCTGGTACTGGTCTTCTGCGCCCATATATTGTCTCTGAATATCCGTTCTCCTTTGCGGACTGCACCATGTTATCAAGAAATACCTTAATCTTTGGATATGTTTCAAAATACTGTTTAATTATATTATCTGCTTCTTTCTTGTCTATATTTAAGTCCTGTGCAAGCCCAAACCCACTTTCTCCATAAACTATCCCAAAATTAACAGCTTTAGCATTACGTCTTTGTAAATCTGTAACTTCTTCAAATGGTGTATGGAATACTTTTGAAGCTGTTATCCTGTGTATATCGTCACCATTCTTATAAGCCTCAATAAGCTCTTCATCACCAGACATATGTGCAAGTATGCGTAACTCTATCTGTGAATAATCCGCATCAAGGAAAATACATCCTTCCTTTGGTATAAACACTTTCCTTAACTGGCGTCCAAGCTCCATCCTTATAGGGATATTCTGCAGGTTTGGTTCTGTACTGCTTATCCTTCCTGTTGCAGTAATTGTCTGGTTAAACTTTCCATGTATACGTTGGTCGCTTTCAATATAAACTGGCAGCCCGTCTGCATATGTTGACTTTAACTTACTTACCTGCCTGTAGTTAAGTATTTTGGGAACTACCTGGTCCTCTGTACGCAATTTCTCTAATATATCTGCTGATGTTGAATAACCTGTCTTTGTTTTTTTAGCATATGGAAGCTTTAATTTCTCAAAAAGTATTACACCCAGCTGTTTTGGTGAATTTATATTAAATTCCTCACCTGCAAGGTCATAAATATCTGTTTCAAGTGCTTTGGTTTTGGTATCAAGGAGTGCGGACATCTCTTCTAATACTTTCCTGTCTGCCTGTATACCTTCATGCTCCATCTGGTACAAATAATATGAAGCTGGCATTTCTATTTCCCTGAACAGCTGGTACATTCCCTGTTTTTTTAATTCTTCAATAAGAGGCAGGAATGAAAGGCAGGAAATATAAGAAAGTTCTCTTGCATAATCAAGAAGCTGTTCCAATGGGTCTCCTTGTATATTTCCTGTATCCTGTCCACTTGCAATATCACTAAGCCTGCTTTTTCCAAATCTTTCCTGGTATGACTTTATTGTTAAGCCAAGGTAATCCCTTGCAATATCATCTGCAAAGTATGTGTCTTTCAGAGGGTTTAATAAATACGCTGCAATGGAAATATCTGTTACCTGGTTAAATAATTTATCTTTACTGCTAATCCCTGTATCATTAAATGCTGCCTGGCAAGGTGCTGCTATCCCAGGTTCCAATACAGTTACAGGTGTTGTAAGATGCATTGTATTTTTAAAATCAATAAGAGAGATATTACCAGTATTTGCTTCAATTTTTTTATAGAGGCTTATAATAAAACTACCTGTAAGCTGGCTGTTTTTTAGCATACATGCCGTCAGGCATTTTCCATCTTTTTCATAACTTATGCCAAACCCCATAAATAAAAATTCATCTTCTTCATTATCTTCTGTTAATACTGTATCACTGTCTGCTTCATTAAATGAAAAACTAAGTTGTCCGCCGCTTTTTTTATGCTTCTTCTTATCTGCACCAGAATTGCTCCACTCGTCACCCATAAATGCTATGCCAACAACAGAAGGCTTTGCTTTGGCCAGCTTGTCAACAAATTCATTTGCTGCTTTTATATCACTTATATAATTAAAATCCTGTGGTTCTATTGCAACTTTAGATACAACGGATATATCAAAGCGTTTTATTAATGATTTAAGCTCAAGCCTTTTAATCCATTCCAATGCATCTGGCGTAAAAATATTATTTAATTTTGCATCTTCAAATAAATAATTTATATCACAGTCTGTCTTAATTGTTGCAAGTTTTTTACTAAGATATGCAAGTTCTTTATTTTCCCTTAAAAGAGCTTGTGCCCTTTTTGGCGTTATTTCATCTATATGGCTGTATGCATCTTCTACAGATGGAAATGCTGTTAATATCTTTACTGCTGTCTTTTCACCTACACCAGGGACACCTGGGATATTATCAGAAGTATCACCCATAAGACCCTTTAAATCTATTATCTGCAGTGGGGTAACACCATATTTATCTATTACATCCTGTGTATGGTATTCTTCCACTTCTGAACCACCTTTTTTGGTCTTTGGTATGCTTATCTTTATTACTTCTGATGCAAGCTGTAATAAATCCCTGTCACCTGATACAAGTGTAACCTCTATATTTTCACTTTCTGCCTTCTTAGCTATAGTACCAAGTATATCATCTGCTTCTAAACCACCCTGCATCACAATAGAAATACCCATAGCTTTTAACACATCCTGTAAAACTGGCACCTGTTCAAGCAGCTCATCAGGCATTTTCTTTCTTGTACCTTTATATTCAGGATAAATTTCATGCCTGAATGTTGGCTGGCTTACATCAAATGCAACTGTAAGGTAATCTGGTTTTTCCTCATCTAATATTTTAAACATAATATTAAGAAACCCATAGACCCCGTTAGTATGCATGCCCTCTGAATTAGTTAAGTCAGGCAGTCCGTAAAATGCCCTGTTTAATATACTGTGACCGTCTATTAATACTATTTTTCCACTCATTTTTAACCTCCAGATTATAATAAAAGTACCAGCCCTATACATAATACAACTAATAGTATAATTTTTTCACATTGCAATATTTTGTACTGTAAAAGATAATCCTCTACTTCTCTTATTTTTTGTCCTGAATCAATTTTTAACTCTGTTTTATTATTATCGCTTTCCAGATAGCGCATACCCATTATCATAGTATAATAGATATCATATTCTTCATAACAGTTTTTACATTGGTGTATATGCCCAAGAAATTCTTTTAATTCTTTCTGGTTTAATTCATCATTAATAAATGGAATAAACTTGTTCTGAACATCTTTACACTGCATTTTTTAATCCCTTCTTTAAATTTCTGCCAGTAGCTGTACAAGATAGAAACCTGGCAGTATATTGTTACTTCCAGGACATGTCTGGCAGTATCCCAGGCTATCTGTCCCATTTTACACTGCTTCCATTATTTCCTTTAGTAACTATAAGCTTCTCTGGCACCCTGTCTTTTAACTCAGAAACATGTGATATAACACCAACAAGCCTGTTATTTCCTGCAAGTTCCAGAAGCACATTGACAGCTTTGTCACGTACATCATCACTAAGTGAACCAAAGCCTTCATCTATAAACATTGTATCAAGTCTTGTTTTTCCTACAGTATTCTGTACAATATCAGCCATTCCAAGTGCCATTGACAGTGATGCCATAAATGTTTCACCACCTGAAAGAGTATGTGCATCCCTTGACTTTCCAGTTAAAGGATTATAAACATCAAGCTCAAGTCCTGTTTCCCCTTGGCCTCCTGTGCCTATATCACGGCATTTAAGCAGGAATTTTCCTGATGCCATACTAGAAAGCCTTCTGTTAGCTGCCTGTATTATCTGTTTAAAATACTGCCTTTGTATATAAGTCTGGAAATGTACTTTTCCATTAGCAGTATCATTAAGTGACTTAATTACTTTAAGTTTTTCTGATATAGCACTTCTCTCTTCCATTAATGCAAGAAGCCTTTCAAGTAATTTCGTATTATTTTGTATATAGAAATTATACTTGTCAAGTTCTTGTTTAAGACCAGCCATAAGCACACTTGTATTATTTAATGCTTCTTCAAGTTCACCAAGTTTTACTTTTACTGTGTCCTCAAGCTGTTCTTTTATAGTCTGTATTCCTGTGTTGTTCTGTACACACATTTCCTTGTACTTTGTAATGTCCTCTTCCATTCTTTGTATAACACTGGTTTCTTTTAAAGCTTCTCTGTACTCTGTGGGACTTACAAATCCATTTTCCTTAATTGATATTTGAAATGTTTCTGACAATTCATCCAGACTTCCCGACAGTTCTTTTACCTGTCTTTTAAGTTCTTCCATTGCCCCTTGTACGTTTGTAAATTTCTTTTGTATATCTTTAAATTCTTTATCTGCATTTTTATATTTCTTCTCAAGCAAGTTTAAATTATTTTCACAATCGTTAAGGTTTTTTTCTGCTTCTTCCCTGGTCTTATACACAAAAGAAATTTCCAGTGTTTTTATTTCATTCTTTATGCCTTCTGCTTTAAGTTCAAGCTGGTGTATTTCTTTTTCTTTGTTTTCAATTAAAACTACTGTCTTATCCTGTTTAACAATAAGTTTCTTAAGCCCATCCTGCTTATTCTGCCTGTCTTTTGCCTTCTCAAGAAGTTGTTTTAGCCTGGTATTAATCTGGTTGTCTTCTTCTAAAATTAATGATTGTTTCTCTTTTATAAAAATATCTAATTTATTTACAAGATAATTCTCCAAAGAAAGTTTTTCTTTGCCCGAAAGTCTCTCCAAATAATCATTTAATACTGCTATTTCTGCCGCAAATGCACTTTGTATTTCTTTGGTTTCTTCTTGTGCTCTATTTTTATCTAATTCGTATTTATGCTCTGCTGCTTCTGCTTTTTTAACTATATCTTCTGTTACAGCATCATCTGGCATTACTGCCGCCTGTGGATGTTCTATAGAACCACATACTGGACATGGACTGCCAGGTACCAGGTTTTCAGCCAGAAATGCAGACTGGCAGGCTATATATGCCCTGTTATATTCCTCATGCTGTCTCCTGCTCTCTTCCCACTTTTTAATACAGGATAATAACTTCTTTTCATACCCAGTTAATTCATACTGCCTGCTGTCACATGCTTCTTTTTTCTTTTTCAGCTTATTAAGAAGTTCTTGTTTTTCATTACAGTTTTTCTGTGCAGTTCCAGCCTTTTCTGTTTCTAATTCCAGGCCATTATAAGATTTTATAATTTCTTCATAAGAATTAATATCTTCTTTAATCTTTGCAAGTATTTTAATTTCATTTTCCTTTTCTGATACCACCTTTTTTAATAAACTTTCCAGTCTTAAAAGTTCATTTTCCTTTTCTGATACTGTTTTATATTTTATAACATCCTGTTTTAAATTATCCCTTTTTGTTATATAACCTGGCATAAGTTGTCTGTACTCTTTGTCTGCCTGATGGTATTTTTCTAAAGAAATATTGTATTGTTTATTTAACTC
>VSNJ01000096.1 GCA_009774235.1 Lachnospiraceae bacterium | reverse complement strand
GGTGATTACATTATACTATAAAGAGGTGTCTCTTTTCCATTTTTTTCTAAATATTCCCCAAGTAAAGTTACACTATCGCAGGCAAACATAAATGTTGATAAATTCACAGATATATGATAAAATTTGTTTCAGAAAAGTATGCGGAGGTATATTATGGCTGTCAGCTATAAAAAACTACTACATCTTATGATAGAACGTGATATTACAAATACAAAGTTAATGCATGATGCGGATATTTCTGCCAACATTCTCACTAAAATCAAAAATGGAAAATATATTGCTCTTGATAAAGTGGAAAGTATTTGCTTGGCACTGGATGTTACACCGAATGATATTTTAGAATTTATTCAATCGGAGGATAAGGAAAATGCCTGACAAAATAATGTCCATACTGGCTGAAGTAACTGGTGGTAAAAGTTATAAGGCTCATAAATATGGACTTGACCATGCAGATAGACCTTTTATTGATTATGGTGAAGACTCTATTATCTGGAAAAAAACAGCAGAAACGAATAAATCAAACCAAAAATATGTGCCATTAGAAGAATTGAGCAAAAGATTATCTACGAGAGAGGAACAGTTACTTACATATTTTTTAGATGGCTCTCGGAGAGTATTTAAGGTTGATGATATTGCATATACAAAGTCTGGAGGAAGAAGTGTAATATATCCCGTTGTTGCCGGACAGATAGGCATAGGGTGCTGTAAGAGAGAAAACAGACAGATGATTCCAATAAAATTTAAAGGGGAGTTTGTTCTTTCGATTCCTGATATCGCAAATGCGGATGGGAAGGCGGGTTTTTTTCCAGCGACTGCGCGGAAATTGAATGAATCTGCAGAACTAAAACGACTTGGAATTGAATTTTCAACAATTATTCCGTATCGTACTGCAAAGAATGCTGAAAAGGAGTTCGAAGATCTTGGTACAGCATGTATTCAAGACAGAATGTCTCAACGTGAAAAAGAATTGGTAGCAGAGTTAGTAAGGGAGCGAAAATTAAATCAAAATAACTATCTTGTAAAAGATGGTTCTTTAGAATATCGTCCTACGAAGGAAGATAAAGCTGATAAGAAAAAATATCAGATTTTCAAAAATAATTATAATTGGGTTCTTGGTGTTTCAAAAAATTTTAATCCAGAAGTCTGCGTCGATATTAACGGGAAGCCAAATCCGGGTTTTATTGCAGATTTACCCTTGTATCATAGAACACCCGTAGCCTGCTTTAGAAATCCTGATTGGTTTGGAGATACAGAATTTGCAGTATGGTATGTACGAATACGAGATAAACAACGTACTCGAACTCCATTTGATGGAATCATTAAAGTCGAAAAAATATTAGTTACACAGGAGGAAACAGATGACGGCATTGACAGCACTCTTGTTGACCAGTTGAGTGCATATCTTATAAATGAGAGAAATCCTGTATGCTATGGCTCGGACTTACGCTGGGCGAACCATTTATATCCAATTTATCTTACGGAAACATATGTCAAATCAAAATATCTTAGCGCAGAAAGTTTTTTACATTTGTTTTAAGGAGGAGCAGCCACATGAAAGAACCTATAGGAAGAGTTATTGCAACTGAAAAAGTGCCAACTACTATGGACAAATTTACGTTTTGGACAAATGCAGACTTTAAACTTCATGCTTTTGATATTGTGAAAGTTAAGCATATTGATGATTCGTATTCCTTTGGTGTAATAGAAAACATTTCCCATATTACTGATGCTCAAAGTTTCTTGACAAGTTTTATATCCAGTGATTTTGGAGATGTTACTGTGGACGAGCCAACGCTGAGAATTGGTATGAATTATGTGGAGGCATCCGTTTCATATAATAACAAGAACCTTTATACACCGGTACATAATAATGCTCCCGTTTATTTGGCTTCTGAAAACGAAATAACTATGGCACTTGGTTTGGATAAAATTCAAAACCCACTTGTATGTGGGGCTTTAAAAATGTATGAAGGCACATCGGAAGAAATTACTCTTCCAGTAAATCTGAATTCTAAGTTTATTCTTGGACCAGAAGGTGCGCATCTCAATATTTCGGGAATCTCAGGTTTGGCTTCAAAAACTTCATATGCCATGTTTTTACTGAAAGCGATTCAAGAACAATATTTGAGAATGCCTATAGATAATGAAGAGAGCGTTGCGTTTGTAATTTTTAATGTAAAAGGAAAAGATTTGATGGCCATTCACAGTCCTAATGATTTTAGTGAGGATGGAGAAGGAGAAAGGGACAGAGTTTATCAAGAATATACAGACCTAGAATTAAGTACAGAACCGTTTAAACAAGTTAAATATTTTATTCCCTATTCCAGTAATTCTTCTGCAAAGCAAGGTACATATTTACCTTACGAGGATATAGAAGAATATATTAAGGAAGGGCAGCTTCTAAAATATAAATATTCATATGAGGATGACAAAGAAAGCCTCGAAATGTTATTTGCAGATATTGATGATCCCCAACAGACGATGGAGGCAATCATAAGTAAGATAATTGACAAAACTGATTCAGATTTTGGAAATGGGCAGGTAAATACATGGGAAGATTTTAGAGAGAAAGTAGATGAATTATCACAAAAATCGCAGACACAAGGGAGGGGATCGCAACGTGTATCTAATGAGATATCTGTTTTAAGTTGGCGCAAATTTAAACGTATAGTCAATAAAGCCACAAAAAATGACGATATGTTTGCAAATCGTGCAGATATCAGTAGACATGAATGTCGGCTTGCTGATGCAATAAAGCATATTTCTAATAATGATGTTTATGTTATTGATATTGCAAAACTTCCAGAAGATAAGCAGGCATTTGTATTCGGTGACGCTGTTCGCACTATTTATAATCTTAAACTCGGGGAGTATGATGGAGAAACCGGAATAAACCCACCGTCCCGTATTATTGTTTTTATTGATGAGTTGAATAAATATTCTTCCAAAGATACACCCAAATCTTCTCCCATTTTAAGGGAGATACTTGATGTCACAGAGCGTGGACGCTCACTTGGAGTTGTTTTATTTGGAGCAGAACAGTTTCGTTCCAATATACATCAGAGAGTTACCGGAAACTGTTCCACACATGCTTATGGTAGAACAAATTCTATAGAAACATCAACGAAAGACTATGGAAGTTTACCAAGTACATATAAAAACATGCTTACACGTTTGGAACAAGGGGATTATCTTATTCAGAATCCTATTTTTCGATCATTATTGAAAATTAGATTCCCAAAACCAATATACAAGCAATTTAAAAAGTGAGGTTCAGAATAATGAGAGAATATATTTTCGGTGCAAATATATTAGAAAATTTAACTACTGGAATGTATCAAGATTCGAAAGTTATATATCGTGAATACATCCAGAATGCTTGTGATCAGATTGACAAGGCTTATAATATGGGGCTTTTGAAATCCAATGAGGGACGTATTGATATATGGCTTGATGCCGAAAAGCGTACGGTTAGTATAGAAGATAATGCTACCGGAATATGTACTGCAGATTTTGAGAGAACGCTTGCAGACATTGCAAATTCGGATAAAAAGCTTGGGGAAGATAAAGGATTTCGTGGTATAGGAAGACTTTGCGGACTTGCATATTGTAAGGAACTGATTTTTACTTCAACCGCTGCGGGAGAAGATGTAGTTTCCATTATGCGATGTGACGCTCTTAAAATGCGTGAGTTAATAAATGCAAGCGAAAATGGGAAAAAATATACTGCCAGTGAAGTGCTTCGGAATATTTATGTTTTTGATTATGAGAAAACTACAGAAAAAGATTTGCATTGGTTTAAAGTAGAAATGATTGGTATTAATGACGAAAATACAGATATGCTTGATTTTGCGCAGATTAAGGAATATCTTTCCTTTATTGCCCCAGTCCCATATCAAAATACTTTTATTTTTCGTACAGAAGTAGAGAAACATGCAAGATTGATTGGTTATCATATTGATGAATATATGATTGCTTTAAATGGTGAACCAATTTTTAAAAAGTATACGACCAATTTTAAAACCAGCAAAGGGGAAGATGAAGTTTTTAACATTGCTTTTAAGGAAATTTATGATTCTCATAATAACTTATTGGCATGGCTGTGGATTGGTGTATCTCGTTTTAAGGCAGTGATTTCCAGAGATTGTAAAATGCGTGGTATTCGCTTGCGCAAAGAGAATATTCAGATTGGCAGTGAGGATGCTTTGCAGAAACTGTTTAAAGAAGATAGAGGGCATCATTATTTTATTGGTGAAGTTTTTGCTGTTTCAAAAGATTTGATTCCTAATTCGCAACGCGACTATTTCAATGAAAATGCTACAAGGGTGGAATTTGAAAGAGAGATGCGCAGATATTTTAACAGTGAACTTTCAAAAATTTATCGAGAGGGTTCTGATATTAACAGTGCATTTAATAAACTTGACAACTATGAAAGAAAAGAGGCTGAGTTTCAAGAAAAAAAGAAACGTGGAGATTTTGTAGACGAGAATCATTTAAAAAGTGCAGTTGAAGAAGTTAAAAAAGCAGAAGAAGCAGCTCAAAAAGCAGCCAGTGATATAGAAAAGAAAAAGTTAAAAGCAGAAACTGAGCAGGATTTTGTGGTTAGCCAAGTCATTACTCATATTGTAGAAAAAAGAACAAAACAGAAACCTGTAAAAAAACAAGAACTGATTCAAAACACGCAACAACCATTGAAAAAGCGACGTGTAGATATCAAATTGTCTGCTTATAATAAAAATGAACGAAAACTAATATCAAAAATATTTGGAATTATTCTAGAGTCAACAGATGAAAAAACGGCTGAAATGATAATTCAGAAAATAGAGGATAAGTTACAATGAACCGTAAAGTGTTATTAATTGAGCCTAACTATAAGAATAAGTACCCTCCTATGGGCTTGATGAAAATTGCAACATATTATCGGCGGTGTAATGATGATGTGCGCTTTTTTAAAGGCGATTTAAAAAAATTTGCTGCTCAATTACTTTGTGAAGAATTTTATCAAGAGGTAAAGAATCCATTACTGGGAAAATATTTTCCAAAACTTGTTGAGTTTATAAAGGCAGGAAAATATGCTTCCCTTGACGGTATTCCAGATTTCAGAAACAGTGACTATGAAAAAATAATTAAAGACTACCGTAAAAGATATAAAAACAACGAATTTCCGCTATTTGATGTAGTGGGAGTAACAACATTGTTTACATTTTATTGGAAACAGACGATAGATACAATCAACTATGCAAAAAAGTTTTGTAAACCTAATGGGAAAATGCTTGTTGGTGGTATTGCATCCACTATATTGCCAGACTACATTCGTGCGGAAACAGGAATTGACCCGCATATAGGTCTGCTTGATAAGCCGGGAGATCTCGATGAAGGAAACTGTGATATTATAGACGAACTACCATTGGACTATTCAATTTTGGATGAAATTGATTATGAATATCCAGCGCATAATGCTTATTTTGGGTATATGACAAGAGGGTGTCCTCGCAATTGTGCGTTTTGTGCTGTAAAAACACTGGAGCCACAATATAAAAATTATGTTGGCATGAAGCACCAGATAGAATATGTTGATGAACATTTTGGTGCTCAAAAAGATTTGTTGTTAATGGACAATAATGTATTTGCTTCCAAATGCTTTGATCAGATAATTGACGAGATTAAGGAATGCGGTTTCGGAAAAGGTGCTACATATATACCGCCAAATGAATATGAATTTGCCTTAAAAAACCTGCGGAATGAATATAATCAAAGAGCATATATTAAGAAGATGGTAAAACTCTATGATAGAATTGCTGAAAAACTTCCAGAAGCCGAATCAGGAGAGTTTTATTTACAACGTGAAGAGCGTGGGCTTCTTTATGCAGAAACAGCTCTGAGTAAAGAAATCTTTGCATTCGATGAAATTGCCAGTCCAATATATAATAAGCTTTTTCGCTGTTCCAAAAGGAAACGTTATATAGACTTTAATCAGGGGTTAGATGCAAGACTGGCAACAAAGGAAAAAATGCAGAAGCTTTCAGAAATTAATATTCGCCCATTGCGTATAGCGTTTGATCATTATGCCCAAAGAGATGTTTACATTGATGCTGTAACAAAAGCAGCTGAATGTGGCATAATGGAATTATCAAACTATCTTCTTTATAATTTTGAAGATGAACCAAGTGAATTGTACTATCGGATGAAAATTAATGTTGATCTTTGTGAAAAGCTGGGGGTTACGATATACTCCTTTCCGATGAAGTATCACCCAATTAGTGATCCGGCATATTTTAAAAATAGAGATTATTTAGGAAAACATTGGAACAGAAAATTCATTCGTGCAGTACAAGCGGTCTTGAATTCCACAAAAGGAAAAATTGGCAAAGGCGTTGATTTTTTTGAAGAGGCTTTTGGGCGTAGTTTGGATGAATATTACAAGATTTTATGGATGCCTGAAACTTTTATTATATACAGGAGAAAATATGACCAAAATCTTAGAGAACGACTTGCTGAAAAATACACGGCACGTTCTGAGGAAGATTGTGATTTGGCAAATGAATGGTGGAACAAATTTCGTGCGCTTTCGGATGAAAAATTAGAAAGAGCTAAATCAATTATTTCCCTGAATAAATTTAAAGAGGAAGATTATGAGTGTACTGACCCAGAAATCCTTGAGATATTATCGTATTACAGGATAACGAGGGATATTGCAGAAGGAAATAACTAGGAGGTACTTTGTATGGCAGAAAGCCAAAATATTGAATGGAAAGAATCATGGCGCAACGAATATCTGAAATGGATATGCGGATTTGCTAATGCTCAAGGAGGCTGTATTTATATTGGTGTAAACGGTGCGGGAAGAGTCATTGGTGTGCAGAATGGTAAAAGGCTCTTGGAAGAAATACCGAATAAGATTCAAACAAATTTGGGAGTTATTGCAGATGTGAATCTGCTTTTCAAAAATGATTTGGAATATATTGAGATTATTGTAAGTCCCAGTAGTTATCCGGTTAGCTATAAAGGCGAATATCATTTTTGATGCGGTAGTACGAAACAAGTTTTGCGGGGTACAGCTTTAACAGAATTTATAGCCTCAAAGACCGGTATACGGTGGGAGGATTCTATAATTGAAAGAGTAGCTGTAGAAGATTTAGATAAAGAAAGTTTTGATATTTTTCGCAGGGAAGCAGTCCGAAGCAAACGCATGACGAAGGATGATTTAAATATGAGTAACGCAGAACTTCTGGACAGTCTGGATTTGCTTAAAGATGGAAAACTTACCAGAGCTGCGGTGCTTCTTTTCCATCGGACACCACAAAAATGGATGTTTGGAACTTATACAAGAATCGGCAAATTTGGAAAAGGTTCTGATTTGCAGTATCAGGATGAAGTAATAGGATCGTTATTTATGCAAGCTGAGCGTGTAATTGAATTGATTTATTTAAAATATTTAAAAGCTCCTATCACTTATGACAATTTAACAAGAGTAGAAACTTATCCTTTTCCAAAAGATGCAGTGCGGGAGGCACTTTATAATGCACTTGTGCATTCCCGTTGGAGTGCTGGAATACCTATACAGATTCGTATTGAAGATGATGCAATGTATATTAGTAATGAATGCGTATTTCCCTCCGATTGGACAATGGAATCCCTGTTACAAAGGCATCAATCCCGGCCATATAATCCCAAAATTGCGAGGGCGTTTTTCAGAGCCGGTTATATTGAAAGCTGGGGGCGAGGGATCCAAAAAATTTTTGAGGTGTGTAACGAATACGGAGCTTTACAACCGAAATATGTGGTACATTCAGAAGATATTATGCTAAAGCTGGCTGCTGTTTCAATATTTGATAAGCACGTTTTAAAGCTGGATTCCAAAGCGGAGAATACAGCTTTGAAAATGAAAATAGTTGAATATCTACAAAATCAACCGACAGCAACTCAAAAAGAATTGCAGGAAGTTTTAAACGAAACGAGGACACATATACAAAAAATTATTAAGGAATTGGTGGGTGAGGGAAAAATAGAACGTAAAGGCAGGAAACGATTTGGATATTGGGAAGTAAAAAAATAGAATTTCTCCAAAGCTGTTCTAAAGCTTTATTTCAGCTTTGGAACAGCTTTGGTAATGTTTAAAGAAAATATTCAGGAAGTTTTATAATAATATTATTCTGCTGATATGGGGCTGTTGCTGTTGCATTATCGTTAGCTCCTTTGGATAAAGAAAAATATTTTACCACGGTTCTAATGAATCTTCCGCATCTACCTATGTCTGCATACCACCCTCAAGATACAATGTTGCATATTCAAGGGGTTTATCTATTGCCAAAGCATTTAAGGCACATTCAGAGCATGGTGTTGTTCTCAATCCTTCTTCTGCTCCTCCGCAGTCTATTCGTAAAATATATCCGTTGAATGTAGTTATATCAATACAGTTATGGAGTATATTATATGCTGCATAAATAAATCTCATATCTTATCAGTCCTTTCTTGTCTGTGTTTTGGAGAAATTTGTGAAAGCATTTCAATCAGTTCTTTCTGCCCTGTTCATTTCATGTTATAATTTGTTACAGGTTTTTCTTTCCCTTATTTTTGCCCTTATGAGGGTTCGTAACATGAGGGAAAAGGATATAACACAAGGGAAAGCATAAGGGCAAACTCACTTGCTATAAATTTAGCGTTTTCAAGTATTTGCGGATTTTTTGAAGATAAGATATAACAGTTATTAAATGCTATAAAAAGTGTCTTATCAGAATTTCAGTTTATGGAGGTGTATTAGTGGAGATTATAACTTTCAAATCTGATATGCAGCAATCGGTGGATGCTTTTTTTGAAAAATGTTTTACTGCCATAGGCATACCATATTCGCCAATGGATAGACATGCTGATGTTGCTGATGTAGAACAATATTATATGCGAAATGGTTGCTTTTGGTGTCTATCTGATAATGGGGTTCTTATAGGAACAGTAGCAATACGTATAATTGATAATGAAAGTAAAGTGATTGAACTTAAGCGTATGTTTGTGCTGCCTGAATATCAGGGCAGAGGCTATGGAAGATTACTCTTAGTACATGCTATAAATTATGCAAGAGAACAGAAGTATAAAAAAATTTATTTAGATACCAGAAAACAGTTTTCAGTAGCACAACACCTGTATCGAAGTAATGGATTTCAGAACACTGAAAAGTATAACGACAATGAACATGCTGAATTATATTTTGAACTGGTTTTAAGCTAAATATAAAACCGGAATTTAAGGAAGTAATTTATGGGAACAGGAATTATTGTATGTGGGTTAAACGGCGCTGGAAAGAGTACACTGGGAAAGGCTCTTGCAGAGAAGATGCATTTTTATTTTATAGATAATGAAGATTTGTATTTTCCTAAAATAGACCCTGTTTATATCTATGCAGCTCCACGTACTCGTGAAGAGGTTGAAAAACTTCTGCTCAATGAGATTGAAAAACATGAAAATTTTGTTTTTGCGTCTGTAAAGGGTGATTATGGAGAAACTATTTATCCTTTTTTTCAATATGCCGTATTGATTGATGTTCCGAAAGACATTCGGATGAAACGTGTTAAAAACCGTTCTTTTCAGAAATTTGGTAATAGAATGTTATTAGGCGGAGATTTATATGAACAGGAAGAGCGCTTTTTTGATTTAGTCAAATCCAGAGCCGAGAATACCGTTGAAAAATGGATACAGTCTTTAAACTGTCCTATCATAAGAATTGACGGAACAAAACCCATTGAAGAAAATATAAATCTTGTAATAAAACAGATACAAAGCTAAATTCCCGTTTATCGGGAAGTAAATAGAGAGAAAAATCGGTATTTTTTAGTGGAGGGAAAATGGATATAATTTTATACTCAAATAAAATGGACGAATATCTAAAGCATGACAGTGTGATTGATTATGATAACAAAGTTATTATGAAGTTAGCTGATACATTATTCAAAAAAGCAGATAATGAGATTGATTTCATTAAAAAAACCTATGAATTTGTTAGAGATAATATTTTACATTCAGCAGATATAAACGCAGATAAAATTACTTGTACAGCTTCAGAAGTGTTAAAAGCAGGTCATGGGATTTGCTTTGCTAAATCTCACTTGCTAGCAGCACTATTACGCTATAAAGCTATTCCAACAGGCTTTTGTTATCAAAAGTTAATTTTAGATGATGAAACTGCTCCTGTACTAATCTATCATGGACTAAATGGCGTATGCATCAAGGATTATAAAAAATGGATTAGGCTTGACGCAAGAGGGAATAAAACTGGTGTGAATGCGCAATTTTCAATAGACACCGAACAGCTTGCATTTCCGATACGTTCAGAAATGGGAGAAGTTGACTGTTTTATAGTATATCCTAATCCTGATATAGAGGTATTGAAGAAATTGAAAACAAGCAAGACGAGGACAGATCTTTGGGAAAATCTTCCCACTGAACTTGAGTATAACAAACAGTGTTAAATTCCCATTTGTTGAGAAGTCAAGTATAAAGTGGAATCGGGAGTTGAGGAAAAGAACAATAGAAGATAAACAAATATTGCCTGATAATAGAAATAGGATTTTTTGGAGGGAAAGAGATATATGAAAACAAATTTAATCATAGTGGAAGGGCTTCCGGGCAGTGGGAAAAGTACAACAGCGGCGATGATTGCTGATGAACTGAATAAAAAGGGGAAAAAGGTTATTTGTGTTGATGAAGGTGTAGGGGAACACCCAGCTGATTATGCCGATTATGATTTTCCCGATTTTGAAACAGAGAGGATGAAGATACTTGAAAAGTGGCGTTCATTTACGGAGAAATCCGACAAAGATGTGGTATATGTTTTTAACTGTATCTTTTTGCAGAATCCGATGTGCGAGACAATGATGAGATTTGGCATGGATGAAACAGCTTCTCAAAGCTATATTTCGGAAATATCAGAAATTATCAAGCCGCTGAATCCTGTCATCATATACATAGACCAGCCGGATGTTAAAAAGGCGATTGACCGTGTAATTGATGAGCGTGGAAATGACTGGCTGAATGCCGTTATTGATTATCATATCTCACAGGGATATGGAAAAGAAAAGAACCTTTCCGGTTACGAAGGATATATCAAATGTCTGGAAGAAAGGAAAGTCAGGGAATTAAAGATTTTGCAGGCGCTTGACATTGATTATTATACGGTCAGTCAGGATATGAGAGTCGCAGAATTTTCAGAATTATTCGCTTCTGTATGCTGGAGCTGTCCTACAAAAGAGCAGATGAACCTTGCCATTAAGAACAGCACAAAATCCTTTATTGTACGCTATAAAAACAGGGCAGTTGCAACAATAAACTGGCTTGGCGATTATGGTATGCACTGGTTTATGAAGGAATTTATTGTAAGCAGGGAGTTTCGAGGGCAGATGATAGGAACTTTTCTTTATCACTTTTCGGAGAACTTTATTAAAAGCACTTTGAAAGAAAACTGGAAGGTCTGTATTGAACTGAGAGCTTCCAAAGGGCAGGAGGGTTTTTACCGCAGTCTTGGCTTTCAAGTAATGTCTGAAAGCGAAACGGGCAGTGGAATGGAAAAGATGATAGGGGGGAAATGATAGATGAAGTTAATTATGCAGCCTACTTTTTCAACGTGTGGACAGGCGTGTATTGCCATGATTGCAGGGAAAAGCGTTGAGGAAGTAATAAAGGATATGAAAACAGATGGAGCTACGAGTATCGGTCAACTGATAGAGATACTTGATATTTACGGCATTGGACATGCTGAAAGAAACAAACGGATTTCCAAGAAAAATCCTGTTCCCTACAAGTATTCGATTCTGACGGTTCATACAGATGCGGGATATACACATTGGACACTGCTTTATGGCAATAAGTATTATGATCCGGAGTTTGGTCTGATTGAGGGTGAATATACGCATGGGAAAATTACATCATTTTTAGAAATATATGCCGGGTAGAAAATTCCAGTTTGAATTTTAGGAGGAGGGAATAGGATGAAAAAATATTTTCTGCCACTTTTTATGCTGGCAATATTTGAAACAGTTGCAATCACATTATGGCTGACGCAAAACAACATATTTTATTTGTTCAACTTTAGTTATATCGGAATATCAATTTCTCTCGGAGTATTTCTTTTCATTAAAAAATACAAATATGCCCGCAGAGTTGCACAGCTTTTAGCCGGACTTTATATGTTGGTTTATTTAGGGTGTATTTCCGACGAAAATATGCAGATCGAGGGATTCTGGTATTATCTTTTCACAGGTGTATTTGAAGCTGCAACAATTCATTATGCGGTGGCTAAAATTTTTGGACCGCTGCTTTTTGGCAGAGGATGGTGTGGATATGCCTGCTGGACTGCAATGGTGCTTGATTTTTTCCCATATAAAGTTTCTGAAACACCAAGAAAAAAGATTGGATGGATTAGGTACTGCACCTTTGCAGCTTCTCTTATATTTGTTTCGGCACTATTTCTTGCCCATGTCGGTAACATTGAGAAAATCATGTTTTGGGCGTTTATTATAGGAAATGTTGTGTACTATGCGGTCGGAATCATATTGGCGCTTGCTTTTAAGGATAACCGTGCATTTTGTAAATACATATGCCCCATCACAATATTTTTGAAACCTATGAGCTATTTCTCGCTGCTCCGAATTACATGCGATAAGAGTAAGTGTATTTCTTGTGGTAAATGCAAAAATGTGTGTCCAATGGAAGTGGATGTTACAGATAATTCCCGAAAACGAAAGAACGGCACGGAATGTATTCTTTGTTTTGAGTGCGTGAAAAATTGTCCAGGGGATGCATTATAAATTCCAGTGTCGGGAATTTGAAGGGGTAAAAGAAATGCAATATGCATTAGAATTATACTATGATAAAAAAACTAAAAAAAGACTTTTAGGTATACAGTGATTCATTTTATTAGGTGCATATTGTATCCATGAATTGTGCAGGGTTATTGCCGGCGGCTGTTGTAGGTGGAATCAGTTATAAGTTGATGTGGAAAGAGAAAATGTTTGTGCAGGGCGTAGGAAAAAACGGAAAGGACGGTGCATAAGCTATGGAAACGGTAATATTGGAAATACTGGAAACGGCGGCAATCACAGTCAGTGGTTTCCTGATAAAAAAATATGTGTTTTTAGAACCGGATATGGAGGCAAAGAAGCAGCACTACTTTTATCTGGTCAGTTTTTTCCTGATTGGCATTGTGTTCTTGGCTTTTGGAAAAGATGCCGCAACAATAGCGGCATTGCTCATGATCGGGTTCAATACTTGTCTTGGAAGAAAAAAATACAGGCTGTGCGGGCTGTTTCTGATGATACCGTTTACGGGCATCATCAATGGGCTTTTTGTTCCGGTACTGCTTGTGCCGCCGTATTTCTTTGCGTTGTCGGAACAGGAGACTGCCGTTTATCGGTTCATCCTCTATGGATTATTGACTGTATTGTTTTTTTGGTTCTATGTGAAAGGGAAAAACTGGCGCAGTTGGTTTCACGAGAATATGCAGCGCAGAAGCCTGCGAAAATCAGAGAAATATTTGCTTTGGGTAATCGGGATTTTACTTATGTTTTTCTCCAATACGGATAGTGTGGCAATGCAGATTGTAGCAGGCAGCAGCAATGCGTGGGCGGCAGACAATATACATAATCAGGAAATTGTTTCCTACATCGGAGTCAGTAGTATCTCTGCCTTTGTTATGACGGTTACGATCATTATGCTGATCATGCAGGGCAATAAGCGTTCTTTTTACCATGAAAAGGTTTCCCGTATGCAATCGGGCATGATCACGTTCATGGCGGAAGTCGTGGAGAACAGGGACGACAATACGGGCGGACACATCAGACGTACAGCGGCATATGTGGAGTGCATTGCAAAGGAGCTGAAAAGGCAGGGAGTATACAGCAATATTCTTACGGACAGATATTTAAGCGACATGGTGGTTGCAGCGCCGCTTCACGACATCGGGAAAATACATATACCGGATGCTGTCCTGAACAAGCCGGGAAAGCTGACGGAAGAAGAATTTGAGGTCATGAAAACGCATACCACGGCAGGGGAGGAACTGCTTACCCATGCAAAGGCGGAGCTTGGAGAATCGGAGTATCTGAATACGGCGGTGGAGATGGCGGCGTATCATCACGAGTGGTGGAATGGCAAAGGATATCCTTATGGCATCAACGGGGAAGAAATACCGCTCTGCGCAAGGATTATGGCGGTGGCGGATGTATTTGACGCACTGGCTTCCAAGCGATGTTATAAAAGCGCCATGCCGCTTGAAAAAGCGTATGCGATCATCAGGGAGGAATCCGGCACGCACTTTGATCCTGCTGTGGTGGAAGCATTTTTTGCTGTAACAGCAGACATGGAGGAACGGGAAGAACTAAATGAAATGATTTAATAGGTTTTATTTCATCAAAGAGTCATGACGCAAAATCCATGCTGTGCATGGATTCGAAGCAGAGCCGATGAACAAGTGAGTAATCACTGCTTATCGGCTCTGTTTTGCATTTGTTATCGGACTATTTGCGCATCAGTTCCAGCAGATAGCGGACTGCGGGTATAAAATTGTGTCGGTATAATATCTTCTGTTCATTTTCCAATAAAAGTTTACAAACACACTTGACAATATCTCTTTGAACTGACAGATGGGAAAGGCATAACATTTGCAACAGGGACACCGGTTTCGAACAGCATGATGGAACTTTATACAAATATGCGTTATTTACAGTATGGTACATTACAGCGTCTTGGGCTTGGGAGTTTTGATGCATGGGCGTCAACATTTGGTGAAACACAGACAGCAGTAGATATAGCGTGCCAGTTATAGGCACATCAAACAAGATACAGGGCAGGAACACACAAAGAAAAGGGATTGCGAGATGCAGTCCTTTTTTGATATGGGAAAAGGAGAATATCAGATTATGGCAAATTTAACAAAATATGAAATGGAAACCGTGGTTAATTATAATGCCAGAGAACAGACGGCAACCGTCTATACAAGGGATAAATCAGTGATGCGCAGACTGGATCGGCTTGTGGCGGATTATCCTGACAGCTACAGACTGCTAAGGCAGACGGACATTGACAAGACCTATTCTATGCCGAAATCATTTGTTACTTACCGTAAGCCGAGAGCAGTAAGCAACGAACAGAGGGAATAGGCAAGGCAGAGTATGACAAAATTAAATTCTGCCGGTAATTGAGGTGCGAAAATATAAATTATTTTATCGGCAATATTTTGTTTGCATGGCATGGACAGAGAGCGTCTTATGCAGGGTGTTTTATCCCAAAAATCCTCGTTTATTATCGTGTAAAAAGCAAAAGAAAAAGGAGAGAGGGGGAATTACATGCCAAATAATGAAAATAGGAAAAAAAGCCGCTTAATGAGGGAAAGGAGAGCCAAATAATGGATTTTGAATATTTTTATGGAAAACAGAGCAGCCAGTATGCTTTTTACCGCATACCGAAACAGTTATTTACGGAAAGCCAGTTTGATGCGCTGTCAATCGGGGCAAAGCTGCTTTATGGAATGATGATTGACCGCATGGAGCTGTCACAGAAGAATGGTTGGATTGATTCAGTATGACTATATTCAGTATAGTTAATATCAGTATTGTTACATTCCGGTTTTCGGAATTGCAGAAGTTTAAAAATTGGACTTCAAGAACTCCGATTTTCGGAAATCAAGAAGTAAAGGAAGTAGATTTCAAGAATTCTGGTTTTCAGAATATAGAAAAAATTTATATAATTAGTAGATATATATTATGAAATGTAGGGAATTG
>VSNJ01000095.1 GCA_009774235.1 Lachnospiraceae bacterium | reverse complement strand
ATTATATGGAGGTGATAGTAAAAAATAACAAACCGTGGTTGTAAATATAGTTAGTTTTAATGGTATATCAAGAGAGGAGAATTTATATTGAAAAATTTTAAGAAGATAATGGGAGTAATACTGGTATTATGCCTTGTTATAACCCAGTTTCCTGTGATAGGAGGTAAACGGGTAAAAGCTGCTGAAACAGGAACAAAGACAGAAGTAACCTCAAGTAAAATTAGTTTTGATTATGAAAAGGCAAAACAGGAGGAAGCAACAAAATTTACATATTATGGCAATGATGTAGCAGGTTTTAATGGTAATGGTGATTATGAAATAGAACATCAAGCCTGGGTGTATAACGATGGTAATGGATTTCAAAATATAGGTTATTTTGGAAGTGACGTGTCATATTCATTAAAAAATATAACTTTAGTTGTAAATGGTACATATGAGTTTTTATTAGATGAAACAAAAGATTCTTCTTATAGTGAAGATGAAAGTATACACAAAGTAGACTGTCCAAATATATGGAACGCTAAGGACTATAATAAAAATAGTGCTACGGGAAATGCAACTCTTAAGTATAGTGATGAGCTTATATCTTTATATGTAAATGATACAAAGACTAGTATAACATCTAGCAAAATAAAGTTTACTTATGAAAAACCTAATCCAGGAGAATTAAGTGAACTTAAATTTTGTGATAATTTAGTAGATAATTTTAATAATGAAGATAGTAGTTATGAAATAAATTATACAGAAAGTATGTATAACAGTGGTAATGGATTTCAAAATATAGGATATTTTGCTGGTGATGCATCATATACATTGAAAAATATTATTTTAACAGTAAATAATACGTATGAATTTGTACTGAAGGATACTGCAGTAGCTACTAAAGATGGTGACGTTTACAAGGTAGATTTACCAAGTATATATAATATTACTGATGATGGAGCGTTAGTATGTGAATCTACTGATGGAAATGCAACTTTAAAGCGTGATGGGGAATATATTGGATTATTTATTTCGGATAGTGGTGATAACCAGCCAGGTGATGGCGATGGTGATAACCAGCCAGGCGGTGATGGTGACAGCCAGCCAGATGATGGCAATGGTGATGGCGGTAGTGGTGACAACCAGCCAGGCGGTGATGGTAAACCACAAGAACCAGGTAAAGTAAAAACAGAAATAACATCTAGTAAGCTTTCATTTACATATGAAAATACAGGAGAAGGAGAGGCAAAAGCTTTAAAAGTATGTGGAGCAGAAATAAGTGGTTTTAATGGAAATGGCACATATGAAGCAAGTGTTGCAGAAAAAGGAAGGGAAACCTGGGATAAGACAGGATACTATAATTTAGGGTTTATTGAAAGTGATACAGCATATACTCTTAAAAATGTTATATTAATTGTAAATGGTACATATGAATTTGTCTTAGGTGAAACATTTAATTCTGAAGAAAAAGAAGGGGTATTTAAGGTTGATTTTCCAAATATCTGGGGTGGTTATAAAGAGAACCAGATAATTTGTACATCAAAAGATAAAAAGGCAACTCTTGTTTTTGATGGAACATTAATATCTTTATTTGTATCAGATGATAAGGGTGATGATTCAGACAATACAGGTAGTGGGGATGATAACCAGAAACCAGGCGGTGATGATACCCAAAAGCCTGGTGATGGGGATACACAGGAACCAGACAGGGTACAAGTAGATATAAAATCCAGCAAGTTATCATTTACATATGAAAAAACAGGAGAAACAGATGCAACAATTTTAAAAGTAAGTGGTATGGATGTAAATGGTTTCAATGGTAATGGCACATATGAAATAGATATTTTAGAATCAGCATGGAATACCTGGGATAAGACAGGGTATTATAATTTAGGTTTTGTTGAAAGTGATGCAGCATATACTTTAAAAAATGTTATTGTAACTGTAAATGGCACATATGAATTTGTTTTAGAAGAAATAAAAGCTGCTTCATATAAAGAGGACGAGAATTTATATAAAGTTGACTTTATAAATATGTGGAGCGGACATAAGGAAGGTGATGTACTGTATACATCAAAGGATGGAAAAGCAGCACTTGTATCAGGCGGAAATACTGTAGTAATATCTTTAATGGTAGATAAGGCTGCTGTACCAACACCAAAGCCTTTCTTGCCTCCTTATGCAGTAACACCACCAACAACTGCTCCTGTTGCAACAACAGCTCCAACGGCTGCACCTACAGCAGCACCAACAGTTGCGCCAACAACAGCACCTACATCAGTCCCAACAGTTAATCCAACAACTGTTCCTACAGTAACACCAGTTGCGACTGTAGCACCAACAAAGGAACCTGTTACAGCTCCTTCATCAAAACCAGAGGAACCATCTGACAAACCTGATGGGGCTAATGATATACAAAAGGGTGATAAAGTTACTGTTTCTGGACAGAAGTATGAAGTAACAAATAATTCTAAAAAGACAGTAGCATATGTTGCTGCAAAAGGCAGTAAAAAAGCATCAGTTTCAGTTCCTGCAACAGTTAAAGTTACGGTTAATGGCAAAAAGGTAACATATAAAGTTACAAGTATCAAAGATAAAGCATTTAAAGGAAATAAGAAAATAAAGACAATTACAGTAAGTAAAAATATAACTTCTATTGGAAAAGATGCTTTTAAGAACTGTAGTAAGTTAAAGACAATAGTAATTAAATCTACAAGTATTACTAAAGTTGGCAAAGATGCTTTAAAGGGAACATCAAAGAATTTAGTGATAAAAGTTCCTGCAAATAAAGTTTCTGCTTACAAAAAACTATTTAAAAACAAAGGCAATAATAATATTATTGTCAAGAAAGCATAAATATAGAATTTATAAGATAAATATTATAAATTCCAATTAAAAAATCCAGATATCATATGTATATAAGCAGTGTGGTATCTGGATTTTAATTTTAAAATAGAAAATGCTGGTATTACGTATATCCGCTTGGCCAAAATACATACTTTATCTATACATCCCAGATGTAGAGTTTGTTTTTATGTTTTTAATTCATCTTTTAGGATTGTACATATTTCTTCAGAATTAGTTATTGCCTTTATCTGCAGTTTTGGTTTTAATATGTCATTAATGGTAAGTTCTAAAAAACAACTACCAGTTGCATAATTATAATTTACTATTTCTGGTGAGTTTTTTAGCGCATATAAAAATTATTATAGCTGTTGCAATAAGAAATCCTGAAAAAAATATTGATGGATTTCCTATTTCAAAATAAAAATGTCCAATGGAATATATAGCAAAAAATATTATATATACAGCAAATGAGTACATAATACACCAAAAAACTTTCTGCTGTTTTTGTTCCCTGGTAAGTATTATTTGCTGCTGTTTTTCCAACATTCCAGTTTTTACTGGTAAATCATCTATTTCTGATGATTTAAGCAGGTAATCAGTAGTAACATTAAAAATTGCACTTAATGTTACTATTTTTTCCAATTCTGGTGACGCCTGTCCGCTTTCCCACTTTGAAACGGATTGTCTTGAAACTTCAAGTTTTTCTGCAAGCTGTTCTTGTGTAAGATTATTAGCTTTTCTTAATGTTAATAGTTTTTCTGGAAAATGCATAATGTTTTTATCCTCCTTGTTTTTGATATTTAGATAGTATCAAAAAAACTGTTTTCTTTCTATATAGTTATATGTATATATGTGCAACCAGTGGTAGAAATATAAAACCAATTTATAGAATTATGCAAATATAGATTGCAAATCCTCATTTTCTGGAAAAAGGCCTGTCTGGAATAAAATTTGTCTGGTATTTAAACATTTTAGTAATAACAATCCGCTTAGTTGCTTGTATATTCTTTAAAAATATTTTAAGATTATCTTATTAGAGTTGTTTTAACTACTCTGGTATGATAATCTTTATTTATTATATAAGAAATATTAATTTAGCAGTGGAAATATATGGTTATATAGAATAATTCCTGTATATGACAGATATAAGGTATTTATTATTGCCAGTAAGCTTTCTGTACACAGCTATAATAATATAAAAGCACCTTGAACCAGATATCTATGTAAAGTAAATTATTTTTATCAGTTTTTGCAAAGAGTATATTATATAACAGGTTAATTATTTTGTACATAGCGTCCCTTGAAAAACGCACGTCTGTCTCATAAATTTTAATAGTTTTTATTATCCACTTTTGTGGGGACGGACGTCAAATTTGAGTTTCCTCATTTTTTAAATTACACAAAGACTGTATTACTCTGGCAAGTTCTAAATGTTTTACCATAAGGCAGCTGTTATGGGGACGCTGGTGCTTAAGCTACGTTTTCAATGCTTAATAGAAACATTTGTTTCTATTAAGCATTTGGGGCTTTATGCACCACTGCGTATCCCATCCAAGCGAAAGCGGGCTGCTGTTGGTAAAACATTTGGAATTGCCAGAGGCAGAATACTTGTATACTAAAAAATGGGAAACTCAAATTTTATGAAACGGATGTGTTGAAAAACGGAAGCGTGCCGCGTGGTGCAAAATAATTAATCTGTTATATGTCAAAAACCTTATGAAAACTGGTAAAATAAACATACTTCCATACCAGCCAGGGAGGAAGCAATATAAAGGGGGATGTATAATATGGGTTTTAAGTATTTAAAAAAAAATGCAGTAAGCATTACACTACTTTTTGCAATGGTATTAAACCTCACAGCAATACAACCAGTAAATGTATTTGCCAATGAAGTACAGAAAAAAACAGAGACCGCTGTACCAGTGGATAAAGAAGAAAAAACAGAAAACCAGCCTTCACAATCCAATAATGTAACCAATGAATATAACAGTACAGATAAACAAGATATAAGCAAACTCTTAGAACAGCAGAAGTTTACAGTATCAAATCCAGATATAAGCATGAAAACTTATGAAAAATGGAATGGGGTGTTAATAAAAGGAAACTATAGCAGCATTACAGAAAGTACATTTACATTTGAAGAAGAACTGGATTTTGGAACATATGATATAACAAATTATATAGTTGTAGACGGGCTTGCTGCCAAAAAAAAGAACTTTGTACTGGATTTTTACCTGGATAATGAAAAAGAAGCTTTTACTTCAGTAAAGCTTAACTGCCAGGGACGCAAAGATTACTGGAACCATGTAAAGAATGTATGCCAGAACATTAAAGGCAGGAAAATTACAGGAAAACACAAAGTTTCATTTAAGGTAGTTACTGATGATAAAAATAATGTAACATTTCTTTTGCGTTATATTTTCTTTATGAAAAACAATTTACCAGTCCTGGATTTTGAAATTGATGAATCAGAAGTGCCAATAGCTGAAATGAATGGGGATTCAGGCCATAATACAGAATGTTATGGCAAAATGTCACTTGAAGTCCCAGATGGTTATATTTCTGGATATAACAGCCAAAAGACTAAACCAGGCACATATAGTCTTGAATATATAAGAGGAAGAGGCAATTCAACATGGTCTGCTGATAAAAAGCCATATAAGATAAAACTTATGGAAAGCACAGATTTCTTTGGAATGGGTAAAAACAAACACTGGGTACTTCTTGCCAATTATTATGATGTTACATTAATACGGAATAAAATTACTTACTGGCTTGGTGAAGAAATGGGTATGAAGTATACTCCGCAATGTGTGTTTGTTGATGTAATAATGAACCATAAATATATAGGAAGTTATTATTTATGTGAACAAGTACGTGTAGGTAAAAGCCGTGTTAATATTGATGACCTTGAGATGGATGATATATCTAAAAATATTACAACAGGTGCAGCAATCACAGGTGGATACCTTCTTGGAATGTCACCATATACATCAAATGACAATATGAAACAAAGCTTTTCTACTATAAGGAATAACAGTTATGTAATAGAAAGTCCAAGTTTTGATGATTATTTTAACCAATCACAATATAATTATATATCAGATTATGTCCAGAAGACAGAAGATGCTATTTATGGTGAAAATTTTAAAGACTCCAATGGAAAACACTATAGTGAATATATGGATATAGATGCTGCCATTGATTATTACTGGGTACAGGAAATATCAAGTAATGGTGATGCATATGGTTCTTCTAGTACATATCTTTATAAAGAAAGAAATGGAAAGTTGTTCTGGGGACCTTTATGGGACTTTGACTATGTTGCATGGGGCAATGTTGATACAAGGACAACCGGTTTTGACAAAACTAATGCAACATGGTTTGAAAAACTTATACAGGATAAATTATTTGTAGAAAAGCTTATAGCAAGATGGCCTGCATTTAAAGAAAAACTTCTTTATGCATGTAAAGACGGCGGACAGATTGACCAGTATACAGCAGAGCTAGCCAGTTCACAGAAAGCAAATTATATTGTAAACAATATGTATAATGAATCATGGTCTGTTGATATGGATGGAAATAATACAGGCAGGTCATTTGAAAGTGAAGTAAACCGTTTAAAAGAATGGATAAGTGACCGTGTACAATGGATAGATAATAACATAAATACACTATATCCTAAAGAATATAATATAACGTATATGTCTGACGGAAAAGTTTATAAGAAAGATATATATATTAAAAATAATTCAAGTGATATTGGCTTTCCAGAACCTCCTGTTAAAAAAGGATATGTATTTAAAGGCTGGTATATAAAGAAGGTTATAGATGGCAAGGAAAATGAAATTTATGTAAAACATGGGTTAGATATTAGTGAAGATACAGTGTTTTATGCAGGATGGATTAAAGAAAATGAGATAGTAAAGGCAACAGGCATTACGTTTATACAAGAAGAAACTTCTTATTATACACATAATACATTAATATGTCCTTCTGTATATACGTTGCCATTTAATTCTGAAGTTCCAGAAGTAACATATAAAATAAGTGATAGCAGTATAGCTAGTATATCAGAAAGTGAAGATGGAGATATTTTGCTTAATGCACTAAACCAAGGGGATACAACACTTACGGCAACAACAAAAGACGGGCTTGTAGCGTCTATGGTAATACATGTTGTTAGTTACTTTGATGCTGATAATGAATTGCAGAATGTTAAGGCAGCATTTTCAATACCAGAGGAAATAGTATTAGAAGAGGGCAGTTATGGCAGAATATCACCAAAATATGTAATAGAAAAAACTCCTTATGTAGATTATGTATTTGGTTCATCTGATACATCTGTAGCAGAAACTAATATAACAGGATATGTCTATGCTAAAAAAGCAGGAACTGCATATATTGCTGTAACATGCAACAGGGTTTATGATATTAAGTTTTGTAAAGTTATTGTGAAAAGTGCTGGATTGAAAAAAGGAATGGAATTTTCTTCAGGTGGTTTAAAATATGAAACCACAAGGACTAAAGATAAATGGACAGCCAGGTGTACTGGCATATCTGGCAAACCTGCAGAAAGTATTACGGTTCCTGGAACAGTTATATATAATAATATTAAATTGGAAGTTACAGAGATAGGTAAAAGTGCATTTGAAGGATGTAAAAAACTTCAAAAAGTAGTTATTGGAAAAAATATTACAGTAATTGGTGATAAGGCATTTTATAAATGTAAATCATTAAAACTTATGGATATAAAATCTAAAAAATTAAAGAAAGCTGGTGTTAAAGTTATAGATAAAACTTCACAAAAATTTAAAATAAAAGCACCTGATGGCAAATACAATAAATATGCAAAAATATTTAAAATAAATGTATGAATAGAAAGAGGAATAAAAATATGGCTTATAAACGTATAACAAAATTTGCAATTAGTATTATCTTATCAGTTTCGATGATATTAGAATTTGCAGGGATAGTACCAATTTATACAAAGGCGGCAATAGATAATACAAAAGCAGCAGAACCAGAAGCAGGGCAGGAGACTGTGTCTCCATTTTCTGCCAATGCAGAAATTACAAATAGCAGCACAGATAAACAAGAAATAGCAGAACTTTTGTTGCAGAAGAAATTTACAGTTTCAGACAATAAAACCAGCATGGAATATTACAAAAAGGGTAATGGTGTATTAATAAAAGGAAGCCGTGATGGTATTAATGGAAGTACATTTACATTTGAGGAAGAAATTGATTTTGGTACACAGAGTCCTGGTTATATTGTTGTAGACGGGCTCGCTTGTAAGAAGGAAAAGCTTTCGCTCCAGTTTTATCTTGATAATGATAAGAAAGCATTTGCTTCAGTAAATCTTAATGCCCAGAAGCGTAAAGATTATTGGAACCTTGTAAAAAATGTATGCCAGAATGTTAAGAACAGGAATATTACAGGAAAACATAAAATATCATTTAAAGTAACTACAGATAATATGTTTAGTGGAAAGTTTCTATTACGCAGTATATTTTTTACAAATAATGATATTCCAATATTGGATTTTAATATTGATGAATCGGAAGGTTCTATAGGTGAAATGAACGGGGATACAAGCCATAATACAGAATGCTATGGCAATATGTCACTTGAAGTCCCAGATGGGTATAAATCTGAATATAGTAGTAAAAAGATGGCATCAGGTACATATGACCTTGAATATATCAGAGGCAGAGGTAATTCAACATGGTATGCTGACAAAAAGCCTTATAAATTTAAACTTAAGACAAGCACAGATTTTTTTGGAATGGGAAAGAATAAACACTGGATTCTTCTTGCCAATTATTATGATGGGTCAATGATACGTAATAAAATTACTTACTGGCTTGGTGCAGAAATGGGCATGAAATATACACCACAGTGTGTATTTGTAGATGTAATTATGAATAACCAGTATGCAGGAAGCTATTATTTATGTGAGCAGATACGTGTTGGCAAAAACCGTGTTAATATTGACGACCTGGAAGCAGATGAAGCTGCTAAAAATGTTACAACAGGTGCTGCTATTACAGGAGGATATCTTTTAAGTTTGTCACCTTATACAGAAAGTGACAATATGAAAGAGGTATTTGCTACAGACAGAGGTAATACTTTTGCAATACAAAGCCCAGGTTTCGACGATTATTTTAATGAGGCACAATATAATTATATTTCAGACTATGTACAAAAGACAGAAGATGCCATATATAGTAAAGATTATAAAGATTTAAATGGGAAACATTATGGAGAATATATGGATATAGATGCTGCCATTGATTATTACTGGGTACAAGAGATATCAAGCAATGGTGATGCATATAATTCTTCAAGTACATATTTATATAAAAAGAGGAATGGCAAACTGTTCTGGGGGCCGTTATGGGATTTTGACTATGTTGCGTGGGGAGATACAGATAAAAATACAAAGAATTTTAGCAAAACTAATTCAACGTGGTTTGGAAGGCTTATGCAGGATAAGTTATTTGTAGAAAAGCTTATAAAAAGATGGCCTGCATTTAAAGAAAAGCTTTTATATGCATGTAAAGATGGCGGACAGATTGACCAGTATGCGGCACAACTTTATAATTCACAAAAGGCAAATTATAATGTAATTGGTATTTTTGCCGGAGCTGGGGGATGGTCTGGTGATATCCTGGCTGACAATGGAATTTATGTACTGGCAGGTGAAGATATTCCAGAATTCAAATCTTCTGCAACATTTGACAGTGAAGTGGAACGTCTTAAAAAATGGATATCTGACCGTGTAGAATGGATAGATGCCAATGTAAATACACTTTACCCTGTTACATATAACTTAACATATATGTCTGATGGAGAGATATACAAAAAGGATACTTATTTAAAAAACAGTAATTATGGTATTACATTTCCAGAACCACCAGAAAAAAATGGTTATATATTTAAAGGATGGTATTATAAAAATGTTATAGATGGAAAGGAGTATGAAAGCCCTGTAACTGAAAATATAAGTATTAGTTCTGATACAACATTTTATGCTAAATGGCTTGATAAGAGCAAAGCAGTAAAAGCAACAGGAATTAGTTTTGCACAAGATGAAATATGTTATTATATGTTTGATTCAATACCTTTGATACCTGTATATGTAATACCATTTAATGCTGAAGTACCAGAAGTTACTTATACAAGCAGTGATGAAAGTGTTGTAAGTATACATTTTAATGAATATAATAATAAAATAGAAATATTGACAATGAAAAAAGGAGATGCAACAATTACAGCAACTACGAAAGATGGACTTTCTGCAAAATGTCTAGTGCATATTATTGGGTATGATGAGGTGAAATTTCCACAAAGCGCAGAGTTTTCATTAAAAGAAAAAGATATAACCCTTAAAAAAGGAAGTTATTCCAGAATAATACCCGAGTATGGAAATCCAAGGATGCCTGGTTTAAGTTATATATTTGATACATCAGATGAATCTTTAGTTGAAATTAATCCAGCAGGATATATTTATGCTAAAAAAACAGGGACTGCTTATATTGGTGTAAAATGCAGCTTGTCTGACAGAATAAGGTTCTGTAAAGTTACTGTAACAGGAAAAGATACAGATAAAAACAAAAATAAAGATGTAAAAAAAGATAAAAACAAAAATATAAAATTTACTTTTGGTGGTCTTGTATATAAAACTACAAAAACTGATGCAAAAACAGTTATATGTACAGATGTTTCTAATAAATCTATAGAAAATATAAAAATACCTAGTAAAGTTGTATATAAAGGTATATCATATAAAGTTACAGAAATAGGAAAAAGTGTATTTGAGGGATGCCAGAAACTTAAAAAGGTAGTTATTGGCAAAAATATTAAAATTATTGGTGACAAAGCCTTTTATAAATGCAAACTATTAAAGCTTCTTGATATAAAGTCAGGGAAACTTAAAAAAGCGGGAAAAAATGTTATAGGAGAAACTGCAGAAGACCTTGAAATAAAAGCACCTGCTGGGAAATATAATAAATATTTAAAACTTTTTAAGAAGCTGTAAAAAAGCCAGGTTCTTTACCAATTTAACTGATTATACCAAAAAACTCTTTCATATTTTGAACTTGAGAGAGTTTTTTGGTTAAGGAAAACTTCACATCTTATTGTATAAAGTTATTTATGTGCACTGGTTAAGATAGTTATTCTGAATAACAGTAGCAGACAGAATAAACAGTGATATTGTTTTCTGTAGCTCCTACATGGATTTGGTCAAGCTGTCCTGCAAAATTGCTTGTTCCAAATGCTGTAACGCAGTCATCATAGGAAAATTTTGAATATTTGTGGCCATTTGCGTAACCTGTTTCATATGGATTTACTTTCACCCATTTTTCTGGGTCTGTCCATTTCTGGAGAATAAGTTCTGAAGCTGAACTTGAACTATACTCTACATAGAAATAACCATAAGGTTTTATATTGCTTGCATCAAAGATACCGCCATTCTTTTTAGTTTTAACGGAAACGGCCTGTTCCCAAGGCTCAGCACTGTTTTCTCCCCAGAAAACAGATATGTAATCATCACCACTGTTAGTATAAATTGTACAAATTTCTGAAGTCTTGCGGATACCGTTTGGTCCGTTAACCAGTTTTTCTCCCCATGGAGTAAAAGATGTGCCATCCCAGTCACATGAAATGTCAAGGTAAGCTAAATCAGAATTATTTCCTTTCCATGACCATCCAATATAACCCGCTTGTTTTTCTTCACAGTAAGACATAATTTTTTCTTCTGCTACATCACCATTGGTATGTTCTGCAGCAAATTCACCAATTACTACTGGAACTCCTATAGAAAGTGCATTGTTAATATTTTGTACTACGATATCTTCTGTTCCTCCTGCATATTCATACATATGTATAGAGAAACAAACATTGTGGTCTGGATCTGCATCATAGACAGACTTTCCATATCCTTTAATTGAATCAGGGTATTGTCCCCATCCAGCACAGTCTACCATAATAAGATTGCAAATACCAGCATTACGGAGCTTTGGAATTTCTGTTTTATATCCTTCTGCCCATTGCTGTCCGTTCCATGTTCCATACAATTCATTAGCATAATTCAAAATTATATGGTCTTTTTCTTGTTTAAGAATATCTTTCATACCAATCCAGTAACTGGTTGCTTTTTGGAGAGAAGTTATATAATCATCCCCTGTTGTATCATGTACTTCAAGTATGCATATAAGTTTGTTTTCTTTACACCATCCAATAATATCACGGACACAGTCTTTTGATACTTCATTGTATATACTTCCGTTAGACAAAACAACCCTTACAGCATTGGCTCCAGTTTTTGCAACTGCCTTTATAGACCTTTCTGTTTCTGATGGATACCATGCATGGGCAACATTAATTCCCCTGATAACAAAAGGATTTCCTTTAGAATCCCTTATAGTTGTGCCATCTACATAGAATCCACATTCAGGTGATGCCGCTTCCGTCCTGCTAGAATGAATAAGTGTACATGTTACGGCTATTACAGCAATCAACGCTAAAAATATACTTCTTAGTGTAATAGTTTTAAAATCTGTTCTTTCTGGCTTCATAGATTACTACTTTCTTTTTAAATAACAGTTTATATTATATACAGACTATATCATACTATATAATGAAACACAATATGACAAATAAAAATTTATAAGTTTTTACCAAAAACTGCTACTATTTTTTGTAATTAATAAATAATCTATGTATTTTTAATTTTCAAAGGATTTCTAAAATAGTTACAGAGAGTATTTAAGGCGTTCCTTGTGAGTTATAATATCTGCGGGCATTGCTGGTACTGGAATACAGCTTTCGTAATGAAGATTATAATATACTGTTTCTAGGAATAAAAATATTTTTTTAATCAAATTGCAAATAATATTTGATTTTTTTACGATAACAATATATAGTATATATATAGATTAAAATTTATACATAAAATAATGGGTTATATGTTAATCTAAATATTATTTAAGGAGATGATTAATTATGGAAACTGAAGAATTAAACACTATGCTTAACTTAACAAAACGTGATATGGATGTATTAAACATATTATGGGAGAGTGACGAGCCTAAGACTGCTACAATGATTTCAAAATCTGGTGATGGACTTACAATGAATACAACACAGGCTGTACTTAGGAAACTGCTGAAAAATAATTTAATTGAAATAGCAGATATTGTTTACAGTGGTACTGTATTGACAAGAAGTTACAAATCCGTAATATGCCAGGAGGAATTTTTGCTACAGAAACTGGTACACCAGTACAAGTCTATGAGCAAGAAGGTTTCAAAGGCTGCCATACTTGCTATTCTTCTGGATTCAGAAGAAGACCCTGAAAGGCTTGATAAAGACTTAAAGGAGATAAAAGAGTTTATAAAGAACTATAGAAAGAAACGGTTTGCTGGCAATTAGGTTTTTACAATTATTATAACGTACCATATATGTGTTTATGTATGATTTAGATGTCTATTGATTAAAAATACGCCTGGAAGTATATAAGAATATATTTCCAGGCGTATTTTAGTTTACTGGTGAAGAATGGCTTTTATCAAGCAGGCTTATATAAGGATAAACATTATGAAATCCTTTATATGCTGCAAATAAAAAGTATGCAATACCATATAATATAAATAAAATAAGTACACAGTAATAGCTTGTTGTCTGTTTCTTTCCTTTTCTTCTGTATGAATAAATTATTTCAGGAATTGCAATTAATGAAATAGCAAATGGATAAACCGAAAAGCGTTCGAGAATAAAGTGTTTTGTAATAAAAAGGTTGATGATAAAATTATAAATTGCACTATTAATATATAAAGAACGCTGTATATCCCCACGTATACGTTTTCTGAAAAGATAAATTAAAATACAGTATAAGGCAGATGGTATTACATAGACATATGTAGATGGTTTCCAGAAATAACCATCAAAATAATCTGCATACTTTTCTGGAAGCATTGGCATTATAAGTGAAAAAAAAGGGTCAAAAAAGTAGTATATAAGTACAGATAGTAAAATAACCAGTAGTGTATATTTTTTTGTATTCTTTTTCGTAAGGAGAAAATAAAACGGAAGTAATAATAATAAGGTATTATGAAACATTCCTCCAGTTATTATAAGTATTGTATATGGCACAATTTTTTTATCTTTAAGGAATGGGTATGCAAAAAGAAAAAACGTTAAGGCAACAGACTGGCGTAATAAATTCATATTATATGCCAGAAACTGTAAGGTAATATAAAAATATATACTGGTCCATGGAATTTTAGAATAATTAAATACAAACCATAAGACAGCAGAAATTAAAAAAATATTTAAAAATACAAGGAATAAATGATATGGGCATCCCAGTATACAAAAAAGTTTGCATAATATAAAAAATAGAGGTTCTTTCCAATAATAATTAAGGATATCGTTAAATTCCAGTCCTGATATTGTTTCATAGATATTTTTGTATGAAAAATAGTCAAAACCAATGGCATAACGGAATGAGGCTGTAAATACAAGGATTAAGAAAGACAGTATTATATAAATAACTGTCTTTTTCTTTTCTTTTTTCTTATCTGTAAGGATAAAACCAAGTCCTGCAATAACAGAAATTGTAAAATAATAAATGGTCATAATAATACCTTCTGGAATTTTATATAATAAACATACTGCAACATGTATAACTAATGCTTTAAATAGTTTCTTTTATTCTGATGTTTTGCTTACAACAAATGTAGGTGTTACATTAAATGTAGCATTTTCTGAAACTTTTGCACCAAGTGTTCCAACAACGTACATTGCACCTTTCTGGCTTGCGTCCAGAACCATAATATTAGTATCCTGTTTCTGGTTTTCTTTAAGCCATTTAGCATGTACCAAATCTTCTGGCATTTCATTTTCTATTTCTTCCTGTTTTAAACCAATAGCAATCTGGTTTGCATTAACAGTTCCATTGTTGCTCCAGCTGACATTTTCAAGCTTGCTTAAATCTACTTTTGTGTATATAACGTCTATCTGTACTGGGATATTAGAATTATTTTTTACATTAATTCTCGGTGAAATAACTTTATTCTGGCTCTGGAGGCTGTTGCTTATATTAAAAGGCACAAATGATGGCATAGTAACAGAAAGAATTGTTGGTTCTATTGTCCCAACCATTTCCATCTGTCCAGAACTGCCAACAGGTATGTCCTTTGGTGAAGAAGCAGTTGCTGCATATGTAACTGTAGAAAATAGCAAAGAAGCAGCTAATGCAAACTGTAATATAATATTTCTTTTCTTCATATTAAAAATCCCCTTTCTGTATTTGTCACAGTATGTTTATATCATAATAAATATTTTATAATACCAAGTATCTGTCCTGGAAACCCTTAATTTTGTACAGTAATTTCTATTTGTGCACCAGTCTGTCCTATATATTCTCCCGTTTCTTCTTCATATGCTGAGAAGTAGGCAGTAGCATCATAAGTTCCTTTTTTAAGGACTTTATTTAATTTGGCAGCTTCAATATAAGTTCCTGGTTTCAGGTAATTTGATGAATATATTTCTTCATCTGTATCATTAATTAAAATACTTATACGTAGAAGTTTTGCGTTATTTCCTGGATTTTCAATTAAGAGGTTTCCTTCAGATGTACCATTTAAAAATACAGGGGATGTGTTGATAGAAAATGCTATCATGCTGTTATCAAGCATTGTCTGTAGTTCTTCTTTTCTTTTATCAATATCTGTTCCTGGCATAATCCCAGTGGTAGCATTGTCTTCATAAAGTAAATCCGTTTCGTTGTTTTTGGCAAATACAAAGTAACAGATAATAACAGTAGCAACAATAAGGGCAATAGCACCTGCAATAATTAATGTACGTTTTTTAGTTTTACTCATAGAACATGGTTTCTCCTTATGGTTTATTGGAAATATTTTACTCATAGAGTGTATTTTGTATTTAAAAAT
>VSNJ01000094.1 GCA_009774235.1 Lachnospiraceae bacterium | reverse complement strand
AAAGAGGGAGTGACGCACCCACTTTTTCATTACTATTTGTGCCGCCAGCGTCAGCGGCGGAATGGGGATTAGTGTGTATTATACTAGTATCTTTCCAGGTGTAATGTCATTTAGTTAAGAAAACCCTAACCAATAAAACCCTATAAGTCTGGTATTTACAGAGGATACCCTTAACTAAATGATATTGTATCCAAGCCGGGTGTGCCTGGGGTAAAGTTTTGGAACCCGCCAGAGCCACATAACCTGTATATTAAAAAATGGAAAAACTCAAAATTATATTATATTGATATTTTTATGTAAATGGGTTATGATAATATTAAGATATAATCAGAGGTGGAGTGATATGGTTCTGGATTGTAATTTAAAATATTCTTTTGCATATAATTTACAACTTTTTGCAAAGGATGGGGATGGCGGCGAGAAGACAGAAGAGCCTACATCTAAAAAGCTTAGTAATGCAAGAAGCAAAGGACAGACTGCCAAAAGCAGGGAAGTTACCACAGCAGCATCACTTTGTACATTCTTTATAGCAATAAAGTTTTTTGTAGGAAATGTAGGTAATACTTTTCTGGAGTCATACCAGTCCTTATATTCAAGTATTACAAAATATACAACCAATGAATTTACATTGCCGCTTATATGTACAATGCTTGGCAATGTAATAAACATTATAATTACAACAGCGCTTCCTTTTCTGGTTTTTGCATTTATAACAGCATTTATTGTAGAATACAGGCAGGTAAAATGGAAGATTTCATTTGAACCAATGAAGCCAAATCTAGGGAAGTTTAATCCAATAAGTGGTGTGAAGCGTTTGTTTTCAAAAAGTAAGATTGTAGACCTGCTTATTTCAATAGCAAAGATTGCTGTACTTACATATGTTGTATATGATTTTCTAAAAGACAGATGGGTATTAGTCTTGAATATGTATAATTTTACATTATGGCAGGCTATAGAACTTATTGGTGACACTGTTATTGACATTGGGATGAGGATTTGCATTTTTTTCATTGTAATTGCTGCTATAGACTGGAAGTACCGTAAGTGGAAGTTCCATGAAGACATGAAGATGACAAAGCAGGAAGTTAAAGATGAATACAAGAATGCAGAAGGTGACCCTAAAGTAAAAGCACAACAGAGGGCACGTATGAGGGAGGCATCGCAACGGCGTATGATGAATGCGCTGCCGCAGGCAGATGTAGTTATTACAAACCCTACACATCTTGCTGTTGCAATATTATATGATAAAGAAAAATCAGATGCACCTATAGTTATTGCAAAGGGAGCTGATTACCTTGCAGCAAAGATAAAAGATGTTGCGAAGGAAAATGATATAGAGATAGTTGAGAATAAACCATTAGCAAGGATGCTTTACCACAATGTTGATGTAGGTGCACAGATACCACCAGAGTTATACCAGATGGTTGCTGAAATTCTTGCTTATGTTTACAGGATAAAAGGTAAAATCTAGCAGGTGGCGGTTTCAATACCGTTTTAACTACAAATATTATACAGAAAGGCAGATTGCAGGATGAAAAAGCAGGATTTATTTCTTGGGTTATATATATTGTTACCAGTAGTATTCCTTATAGTACCAATGCCAACAGTGCTGCTGGATATACTGATTTTATTTAATATATGTGTGGCTCTTATTATTTTGTTTAATGCGCTCTTTTCAAAAGAGGCAGTAGCTATGTCATCATTCCCTACGCTGCTGCTTATGACAACTCTTTTCAGGATGTCACTTAACGTAAGTTCAACAAGAAATATTCTTCTTACAGGATATGCTGGTAACGTTGTTGAAACTTTCGGACAGTTCGTAGGTGGTGGTAACCTTATTATTGGTATAATTATATTTATGATTTTGGTTATCGTACAGTTTGTGGTAATCAACAAAGGTTCAGAGCGTGTATCTGAAGTTACTGCCAGGTTTACACTGGATGCTATGCCAGGTAAGCAGATGGCTATTGACGCAGACTTGAACACAGGTGCTATTGACGATGAAGAGGCAAAAAAAAGACGTGATAAAATACAGGCGGAATCATCATTCTTTGGAGCAATGGATGGTGCTACCAAGTATGTTAAGGGAGATGCAACAGCGGGACTTATAATAAGTGTTGTAAACTTTGCAGGTGGTCTGGTACTTGGTGTTGTGCTGCAGGGATTAGAACTTATGGATGCCGTTTCAAAATATACAATCCTTACAATAGGTGACGGTCTGGTAAGCCAGATACCTTCACTGCTTATATCGCTTTCAACAGGTATACTTGTAACTAAAGCATCCAAAGATGCAGACCTTGGTAATGTACTTATAAAAGAGCTTTTTGCAATACCAAAAGTTCTCTACATAGTTGGCGGCACTATGGCATTTCTTGGAATAGCAACACCGCTGTCAACAGTTTTATGTCTTATATATGCAATATTATTTATAATAGCTGGAAGGGCTGTAGAATCTGCAATCGAAGAAGTTAATATAGAAGATGAGGTTGGCGAGGAAGAAGAGTCAGCAGAAGAGATAAGACGCCCAGAAAATGTTGTGTCACTTCTCCAGGTTGACCCTATAGAACTTGAATTTGGATATGGAATTATTCCACTTGCTGATGTTAACCAGGGTGGTGACCTGCTTGACAGGGTAGTTATGATACGAAGACAGATAGCACTTGAGCTTGGTTGTGTTGTCCCAATGATACGTTTAAGGGATAATATACAGCTTAACCCTAACCAGTATCTTATTAAAATAAAAGGTGTGCCTATTAGTGAAGGCGAAATATTATTTGACCACTATATGGCTATGAACCCAGGATATGTAGAAGAAGAAATTACAGGTATACCTACATTTGAGCCTTCATTCCACTTGCCTGCAATATGGATTACAGAATCACAGAGGGAGAGGGCAGAATCACTTGGATATACAGTAGTTGACCCTCCTTCAATTATTGCTACACATCTTACAGAAGTAGTAAGGAGTAATATTGATGAACTGCTTACAAGGCAGGATGTACAGAATCTTATCAATAATGTACAAGAAGCCAATTCTACTCTTATAGCAGACCTTGTACCTAAGCTTCTCAATGTTGGTGAGATACAGAAAGTATTACAAAATCTTTTAAAGGAAGGTATTTCTATAAGGGATCTTGTAACAATATTTGAAACACTTGCAGATAATGCAATGACTACAAGGGATACAGATGTACTTACAGAGTATGTGCGCCAGAGCCTTAAACGTGCTATTTCAAATAAGTATTTCCCTTCTAATGAAATGACAAGTGTAGTTACTCTTGACCCTAAGATTGAGCAGGAGATTATGGGCTCTGTTAAGCAGACAGAACAGGGTGCATATATAAATCTTGCACCTGAAAAGATGCAGGAAATATTAAATTCAGTAAAGGACGAGGTTGATAAGATGGAAGAGCTTGGAAAGAACCCTATTATTGTCACTTCACCAATTGTACGTATGTATTTTAAGAAAATCACATCTGAGCAGTTCAGGGACCTGACTGTTATATCATACAATGAGATAGCTCCTGATGTTGAATTACAATCTATAGGGATGGTGACAGTATAGTGATTATTAAAAAATATATAGGAAAAACAGAAGAAGAAGCTATAGCGCTTGCAAAGGCGGAATTAGGTGACAATGTAACAATTATGAATACAAAAGAAGTAGTCCCACGTGGTTTATACAAGTTTTTCAGGAAACCGTCAGTTGAAGTAACCGCAGCTGTTGATGAGAATATTAAAGAGAGTTCTGCAGAGCCTGTAAAGGAAGAGAAGAAAGAAGATATTCCTGATTTCAGTAAGCTGCAGCAGGTATTAAATGAAAAACAGTTTTCACCTGCACCTGATTCAAAGACAGCACAGAAAGAAGCTGAAAGAGAAAGAATGCTTAAAAACAGCCAGATAATTGAAGAAGAGCTGACAGAACAGCAGAATGGCAAAGATAGTGGTAATGATATAGAACAAAAACTTAACACACTCCAGGACCTGCTTGAAAAGCAGATGACAATGGGCAGGGAAGAAGAAAAGGAAGAAAAAGAAAGAGCAGTTGACAAGAACCAGGCATACTTAGACCTGATACGTAAACAGTTAATTGATAATGAAGTTGAGGAGTCTTATGTAGAGCAGATTTTAGAGGAAATAGAGGGGACTCTTAAGAATAATTCAACACTTGACAATATACTTGCAAGTGTTTACCAGAAGATTGTATTAAAAATCGGTTCGCCTCACCTTATTGACCTTAAGACAAAGCGTACAAGATATATATTTTTTATCGGGCCTACAGGTGTTGGTAAGACTACTACTATAGCAAAAATAGCCTCTGTAATGAAGCTTGCTAAGAAATCAAAAGTTGCACTGATTACATCGGATACTTATAGAATAGCAGCAGTAGAGCAGCTTAAAATTTATTCTAATATACTTGGTATACCCCTTAAAGTAGTATATGCAGCAGAGGAAATGGAGAAAGTAAGGGAAGAACTCAGGGGGTTTGACCTTGTACTGGTAGATACCGCCGGGCGTTCCCATAATAACCAGGGACAGAAAGAAGACTTAAATAATATTTTAAAGACAGTGCCTGACAGTGACAAGGAAATATTCCTTGTGCTTAGTGCAACTACCAAATATAAAGACCTTGTAAAGATTGCAAACACATATTCAGAAATATGTAAATATAACCTTATATTCACTAAACTTGATGAAACAGACACAATAGGAAATATATTTAATATGCATATATTGACCGGAGCGCCACTTTCATATACAACATGTGGACAGAATGTTCCGAATGATATAGGAAAAATAGATGCCCAGAAAATTGCAAAACAGCTTCTTGGAGGGAATAGCTGATGGACCAGGCAGAGCAGTTAAGGAACATTATTAAAAAGCAGACCAGACACCACCATCTTGCAAGGGTAATTACTGTAACAAGTGGCAAAGGTGGGGTAGGTAAATCCAATATCTCTTTAAATCTTGCAATACAATTAAGCAAGCTGGGGAAAAAAGTAGTAATATTTGATGCAGATTTTGGGCTTGCCAATATAGAGGTTATGCTTGGAATAAGACCTGGATATAATCTGTCAGATGTTATATTTAAAGGAAAAAATGTTAATGAGATAATTACCAGTGGACCTGGCAATATTGGTTTTGTATCAGGGGGCTCAGGAGTAAATGAACTTATTAACCTTAACAGCGACCAGATACATCTTCTGGTTAATGTGTTGTATGAGCTTGATAATATAGCTGATATAATTATTATTGATACTGGCGCAGGCATTTCCGAGAATGTAATGGAGATGATTTTATCAAGTTCTGAAATATTGCTGGTGACAACACCTGAACCAGCATCTATTACAGATGCTTATGCATTGCTTAAAACCCTGAAACATAAAGAAGGATATGACAAAGATATATTAAAAATACATGTACTTGGAAACAGGACACAAAATATTGATGAAGGAAGGGATTTATTTTTTAAACTTGATTCAGTTGCAGAAAAATTTCTAGGTATGGATTTAGATTTTCTTGGCTCTGTGCCATTTGACAACTTACTTCTTAAGTCAGTTATGAAACAGCGTCCTGTATCGCTTGCCTTTCCCAATTCACCTTCTTCAAGGGCAATCCAGGAACTTGCTATAATTTTAGAAAATAACAGCAGCAGGCGTATTACTGCTGCAGCAAGTGGATTATCAGGGCTTTTTACAAAAATTATTAAGAACCGCAACAGATAGATTTTGTGTCTGGGAGGGCGGTCTGGAAACATTGCCTGGGATTTATGTATTTTCACAACTTTTGTATAACAAGAGCTGGGGATATTTATGCCATCGGAAACAGTATGGGGGATTTATATGTTAAATGGACTTGTAGATATTGGAAGCAAAGTAGTTTTTTATAAAAATATTTTCCAGTCTGGGAGTGAAGACCTTGAAAAGGACAGGGTATGCCAGTGTAAACTGCATAAAGTGTTAAACAATTCTGAAATTACTGTTATAGATGATGATGATGGAAAGACAGAACTTATGAAACATGAATGTTATACTATAGATTTTTATAGTAAAGATAAAATATTCAGATGTAATGCGTATTTTATCTCGGATTATAATGAAGATGGTTACAGGTATTTTAACCTTGAAATCATTTCACCATTTAGGAAGATGCAGAGGCGTAATTACCAGAGATATCCATGCCATGCACTTTTTTCGTATTCTGTTTTACAAAAAGCACAAATACATGATATTATAAACAGAGGATGGAAAGAAGCAGAGAAAAGTTTTCCAGCTATAGCAGGTTTTAAACAGGAACAACTGGCTGATATAGGAGGAGGCGGAATACGCTTTACTTCAAAACAGCTTATAAGTAAGGGCAATTACCTGCTTTGTATTTTGAAACTGGATGGATATGGTAATGGAAAGAGCCTTCCGGTATTATGTAAAGTAGTATATTCAGACAGGCTGGTGAATGACAAAGATAAATTTGATATAAGGATGAAATATACAGGGATAACAGAACAACAGCGGAAAGAAATTATACATTTCGTATTCTGGCTTGAAAGGCAAAGAATGTAGAGGGAATACTGACTGGAGGTTTTATATAATGAAAAATATTTTAGTTGTTGATGATTCTGCACTTATGAGAAGAACTATATCTGATATAATAAATTCAGATGAAAGATTACATAATGACAAATACGCAGCTAATGGTGAAGATGCTTTAAAGGTTTTAGAAACAGGTGATAAATTTGATGCAATAGTCTTAGATATTAATATGCCTAAGATGAATGGTATTGAATTTTTAAGGGAACTTAATAAGCGTGGCCGCAAAGAGAGGGTAATTATTGTAAGCACTATTGCCAAAGAAGGTGCCAAAGAAACTATACAGGCACTTGAACTTGGTGCATTTGATTTTATAACAAAACCAGACAGCCTGTCAGAAGCAAGAGGTCCTTCTTTCAGCCAGAGGCTTATTGATATGCTTTATCTTGCATTAGGCTTGAGGATATCTGGTCTTGAAAGCAGGAAAGATATGTCTGGGACCAGGCCGGCATCTGGCAGGGCTTCTTCAAAGACAAAGCTGCCAGACAGTTTATCAAAGCCAAATATACTTGTCAAGTCTGATAAAACAAACCACACTAAAAGTTCTGCTGGCAAGGGGGCAAAGAAAATTGTTGCACTTGCATGTTCTACAGGCGGACCTAAAGCACTTCAGTATGTAGTTCCTTTCCTTCCGCCAAACCTTGATGCGGCAGTCCTTATTGTGCAGCATATGCCAGAAGGTTTTACAGCGTCGCTGAGCAAAAGGCTTGATGAATTAAGCAAGATTAATGTAAAAGAAGCAGCAGACGGTGATATTATCCAGAGAGGCATAGTATATATTGCCAAGGGCGGTTCACAGATGCGCCTTGTTGAAAAGAACAAAAATGAGCATTATATAACTGTAAAAAAAGAAGCAGCCAGGAATGGGCTGAAACCTTGTGCTGATATTATGTATGAGTCTTTAATGGAATCTTCCTTTGATGAAATAACCTGTGTTGTAATGACAGGCATGGGTGCAGACGGCACACAAGGCATTTTGCAGCTTGAGAAAACAAATAAAATATATGTTATCGGCCAGGATGCGGATAGTTGTACAGTATATGGCATGCCAAAGGCAGTTGCCGATGCCGGTGCAGTAGATGAAGTAGTTACATTGAAAGGCATTGCAGATGCTATAACAAAACACGTGGGGGTGTTCTAATATGGATGTAAGCCAGTATCTTGAGATATTTATTGATGAAACAAAAGAACATTTGCAGACTTTGAGCGACCAGCTTATGATACTGGAGCAGGAGCCTGAAAATATGGACACTATAAATGAAATTTTCCGTGCTGCCCACTCATTAAAGGGTATGGCAGGTACAATGGGATATAAGCGCATGCAGCGTCTTACCCATGATATGGAAAATGTGTTCCAGGAAGTAAGAAGCGGCAACATGACTGTTAAGTCTGAGCTGGTAGACGTACTGTTCAGGGGACTTGATGCTCTTGAAAGTTATCTTGCCAATATTATGGAAACAGCTGATGAGGGTACAGAAGATAACGAAGAAATTATAAATACCCTTAATGGAATTGCAGATGCTGCCACAGGGAAGAGCGGGACAGATGCAGCCCCCAGTGCAACAGCAAGCAGTGCGAAGCCAGAGGCTTCAAAGGCATCAGGTGCAAGATATAATGAAATACATATTACAGATTTTGAAAAGGGTACATTTGAGAAGGCAAAGGCACAGAATGAAAATATTTTTGGTGTGACAGTTTATCTCCAGGAAGCATGTATCCTTAAAGCAGCAAGAGCGTTTCTTGTATTTAAGGCATTAGAGGAGCTTGGTGAAGTTATTAAAGCAGTGCCTGATGTACAGGATATAGAAGATGAGAAGTTTGAAATGGATTTCAGTCTTTTGTATTTTACAAAAGAAAACGCTGAAGCTGTAAAAGCGGCAATAGAGAATGTATCAGAAGTAAAAGAAGCAATTGTAGGGACTTATGAATTTGAAGAACAAGCCCAGGAAGAGGAAGCAAAGCCAGAACAGGAAGCAGCCAAAGAAGAACCTAAGACACCAGAAGCCCCTAAAGCAAGTGCAAAGCCAGCAGCTGCCAAGACAGCAGAAAAGCCAGAAGAAGCTAAACCAGCAGCAGCTAAAAAGCCAGCTAAACCAGCAGTTGGCCGTACAGTGCGTGTAGACATTGAGAAACTTGATGTACTTATGAACCTTGTAAGCGAGCTTATTATAGCAAAGAACAGCCTTGTTTCAATAAATTCGTCAGAAGGTGATGAGAAAAGTGATGCATCATTTAATGAACAGATTGAGTATCTTGAAAGTGTAACTACAAACCTCCATGAGTCTGTTATGAAGGTAAGGATGGTTCCTATTGAAAGCGTAGTGAACCGTTTTCCACGTATGATAAGGGACTTAAGCAAGAAGCTTAATAAGAAGATGGAACTTCATATGACTGGTGAGGATACAGAGCTTGACCGTACTGTTATTGATGAAATCGGTGACCCATTACAGCATCTTTTAAGAAACTCTGCTGACCATGGCCTTGAAGACAATGAAGAACGTATTGCTTTAGGCAAGGAAGAAGTAGGTAATATTTACCTTGATGCTTACCAGGATGGTAACAATGTAAATATTGAGGTACGTGATGATGGTGCCGGCATCAATGTTGAAAAGGTAAGGAACAAAGCTATAGAGAAAGGAACAATTACTGCTGAACAGGCTGAAAATATGTCTGATAAAGAGATTATTGATCTTCTTTTCAGGCCTAGCTTCTCTACAGCTGAAAAAATTACTGATGTATCAGGCAGGGGTGTTGGTCTTGACGTTGTTAAAACTAAGATTGAAGGTCTTGGCGGAAATATTGAATGTAAGTCTGTTATAGGTGAAGGAAGCAGTTTTATAATAAGGCTTCCACTTACACTGGCAATTATACAGGCACTTATGGTTGAACTTGGACCAGAGAAGTATGCAATCCCGCTTGGCAGCATTGAAACAATAGAAGATGTACTGGTATCTGATATCAGGTATGTACAGACCAAGGAGGTTATTAACTTAAGAGGGACAGTTATCCCGCTTATACGCCTTGACCAGATACTTGATATTGAAGCAGGCAGCAAAGAAGTTGAAAGCCTTACAGTTGTAATTGTCAAAAAAGGCAATAAACTTGCAGGCCTTGTGGTAGATAACCTTATAGGACAGCAGGAAATCGTTATTAAATCAATCGGCAGCTATATTAACTGCAGCAAGATGATAGGCGGTGCTACTGTTCTTGGAGATGGTGAGATTGCTTTAATTCTTGAAGTAAATGCACTGGTATAAAGGGAGGTAGAAGTAATGGAAGAAATAAATGACATACAAAATCTTGAAATAGCCAGTGAAGGCAAGCAATATATAGTTGTCCGCCTTGGAACAGAATTTTATGGCATAGATATTAAATATGTTGATAATATTGTAAGGAACCAGAGGATTACAAGGGTGCCAAAAGCACAGCGCTATTTTAAGGGGGTTATTAACCTCCGTGGTGAAATTATACCTGTTATGAGCCTGCGTCTGAAATTTAAGCTTGAGCCTGATGAATATACAAATGCTACACGTATTATAATAATTAAGCTTGAGCCACAGTCTGCTATAGGTATTATTGTAGATGAGGTTAAAGAAGTAGTTACGTTAGGCGGGAATTCAATAGAAAAGGCTGATACATCAGACCCGTCAGACCCTATGATACAATATTTGAGCGGAATTGGAAAACGCAGTGATGGTTTGATTTCTTTACTTAATATTTCAGCTGTAATTGTTGGCAGAGAGGGTAAGGATGAGGTATAGTAGTTATACCCATCTAATTTAGAGGTGAATTTTGTGCAGGAAAATAAACCAGATAATGAAATTTTAGAATTAGATGTCCTGACAGAGATTGGAAATATCGGAGCGGGAAATGCAACTACTGCATTGTCCCAGCTTATTAATGCACGTATAGACATGAATGTTCCAAATGTTGCAATGCTTGCTTTTGATGAACTTGCAGAAATTATTGGTGGTGCTGAGACGCTGGTTGCTGGTATTTTGCTTTCACTGGAAGGTGATGTTGATGGAATGATGCTGTTTGTGCTGGAAAGCGCAGCTGCCCATATGCTCGTAAACCAGCTTATGGGATGTGGACAGCCGCCTACCCCTGCTGTTGGTGGGTTTAATGAAATAGAAGAATCTGCATTAAAAGAGATTGGAAATATTATTGCAGGTTCATACTTATCTTCTATTTCTTCACTTACCAATATGCTGATAACGTCTTCTGTACCATATCTTGCAGTAGATATGGCAGGGGCTATATTAAGTGTACCTGCCATAGAATTTGGCAAAATGGGAGATAAGGCGTTATTAATAGAGTCAAGGTTTAAGGATATGGATATAGATATAAGTGGGTATTTTATTCTTATACCTACTATTGAGTCTTATAAACTTATGCTTAATTCACTTGGAATGTAAATAGTTTGTTATAAGCAGGGGGTATAGGTGATAGGAAATGGCAAATATGATTAAAGTCGGAATGGCAGATTTAAATATATGCCATTCACCGGATGCAATAACTACACTTGGCCTTGGCTCTTGTGTAGGAATTGCGTTGTATGATAAAACCACGCAGATTGCAGGTTTAGCGCATATTATGCTTCCGGACAGCACAAAGGTAAGACAGAACCAGAACAGAGCTAAATTTGCCGATACAGGGATAGATATGCTGATACAGCTGCTTGTAAAAGAGGGAGCAAGAAAACAGGCACTGACAGCAAAAATAGCAGGTGGGGCACAGATGTTTGCATTTAGTTCCAATAATGATATGTTAAGAGTTGGGCAGAGGAATGTAGAAGCTGTCAAAGCAAAGCTTGGTTCACTTGGAATACGTATACTGGCAGAAGATACAGGGCTTAATTTTGGACGTACAGTTGAATTTTATCCTGAAACTGGGGATTTTGTAATAAAAGCAGTAGGAAAAGAAGTAAGGACTATATAATATTAGTTTGTGGACATATATAGTTGGCAATGGGAGGCTTTTTTGTGAAAACAGATTTTATTCCTAAAGTTATTACCCTGTTAGCAGGGGCAGTTGTATGTATTGTTTGTATAGCCAGGGGTATGGATACATTGTATTCCCTTAAAGTCCTTCTGGCAACTTTAATAATTTTTTACATAATTGGCTGTATTGCAAGAAGGATAATAGGGCATGTTAAAGATATAAATACAGTTATGAAGCTTGATGAAACAGATGGCCAGGCTGAAGTCCTGCATGACCTTGATGATGATGATATAGAAATATCTTCTGATATACCAGAGAATAACCAGGTCTGATAGGATGATATTACAGAAATACCAGTAAAAGGGGTGCAGCTGTTCTATGGATGAAAAGAGTAGAAATAGTTTATGGGAAGAGTATATGAGGACAAGAAGCCCACAGATACGCGGACAGTTAATTATAGAATACTCAGGGCTTGTTAAAATTGTAGCAGGAAGGCTTGGGATGTATCTTGGGTATACTGTTGAATATGATGATTTAGTTGGATATGGTATTTTTGGGCTGATAGATGCTATTGATAAATTTGAACTTACAAAAGGTGTGAAATTTGAAACTTACGCAAGCCTGCGGATAAGAGGTTCAATCTTAGACCAGATAAGGAAAATGGACTGGATTCCAAGGACACTCCGGCAGAAGCAGAAGAAGCTTGACCAGGCTATGCATGATTTTGAGGCTAAACATGGGCGTGTTGCAACAAATGAGGAGTTGTCAAAAGAACTTGATATTCCAGAAAGTGAACTGGATGGCCTTATTAACCAGACACAGATTGCAAATCTTGTCTCACTTGATGAATATCTTGAACAGGGAAGTGAAGTAAGGGTTGAAACTGGCAATAAACCAAGGTTTGAACAGCCAGAACAGGTCGTTGAGCGGCAGGAACTTAAGAGGATGCTTGCAGAGGCAATAAACAGCCTTAATGAAAATGAGCAGAAAGTAATTGCATTCTATTATTTTGAGGAACTTACATTAAAAGAGATAAGTAATATTCTGGGTGTGTCGGAATCACGTGTTTCACAGCTGCACACAAAGTCCCTAAAGAAGATGAGGGAAAAACTTGGAAAAGAAAACATGGGAGTTTTTGGAATCTGGAACATATAAGCACAGGCAGTTATTGTTTGTGCTTATATGTTCCTGTTAAAAGTATTTGCCAGGATAACAGTTTGAAAATGGGGGTATAATATATGAAAAGAAACGCATTTTTCCAGTTAATACATAAAGAAGATGGAACATATCTTAAAGCTTATCCTGCTGTAGATGGTGGCATGCCATTAAAAAGTGATGATATATTAACATACCTGGCCAAAAAACAATATAGTGATATAGATGTTTCAGTTATTAAAAAATTTGTAGAAGCAGCAGCAGAAGAACCAAATGCCATAATGAAAATTACTGGTGAAAAAAAGCTTCCAGAGAATGAATACGCACTTATTACTATTGATGTACAGAGATATATGGCAAAGTTAAGGTTATTTCCCCCTTCCAATGAAGGAAAGCGCCTGGATTTAAAAGACCTGGCAAATCTTGTAGAACAGAATGGAATAAAATATGGAATTATTGAAAACAACATGAAAGCAGTTTTAAAAGGAAGGCTTTATTGTACTGATATATTGATAGCAAAGGCACAGCTTCCTGTACAAGGCAGGAGTGCCAGCATTGAATATAATTTTGATGTAAATAAAACAAATACCCCGCAGATGGCAGAAGATGGAAGTGTTGATTTCCATAAGCTGGATATGATTGAACGTGTCCAGGAGGGGCAGCTGCTTGCAAAACTTACACCAGCAGATTATGGAACAGATGGCATAGACGTATGTGGTATGCCAGTTAAACCTGCTAAAGTAATTAACCTTACATTAAAACATGGCAAGCATATACACCTTTCAGATGATAAACTTGAAATGTATTCTGAAGTTTCAGGAAATGTTACACTTGTAGATGATACAGTATTTGTTTCAAATGTATATGAAGTCCCTGCTGATGTAGGACCTTCAACAGGTGATATTGATTATGACGGAAGTGTTGAAGTAAAAGGAAATGTCCTTTCAGGATATACAGTCCATGCGACAGGTGATATAACAGTTAATGGCGCTGTAGAGGGTGCAAACCTGGTTGCTGGCGGCAAAATAGTTCTGAAAAGAGGAATCCAGGGTATGGGCAAAGGAAATATGGAGGCCCAGGGTGATGTTATATCAAACTTTATAGAAAGTTCAAAAGTGACAAGTGGTGGAAAAATTATATCTGATGCAATTATGCACAGTGATGTTATAGCACAGGATGCAATAGAGGTACATGGTAAAAGAGGCCTTATTGCTGGCGGAAAAGTAAGGTCTGCAACAAGAATTGAAACTAAAACTGCCGGTTCTTCTATGGGTACACAGACAGAGCTTGAAGTAGGTCTTGACCCTACTATAATGGACCGTTACCATGCGATTGAAAAAAACATAGAACTTTTAAGTGATGAGAAAGATAAGATACTTCAAAATGTGCAGATATTGCAGAAGCGCCTTAAGGCAAAGGGTTCACTTGATGAAGATAAGATGAAGCTTCTTAAGTCAAATGGTGCCAGGATAAAGGAAATAGATGCAGAAATAGAAGAAAATACACAGGAATATGAGATACTGGAGGCAGAGCTTGACAAACATGCAGGCGGAGGGAAAATAATAGTTGAAGATATAGCTTATCCAGGTGTAAAATTAACTATATCAAATGTTGTATCTTATATACATACTGAAACACAACATAGTGCATTTGTGCGTGAAGGTGCAGATATACGTATCCGTGGTATATAACATGTCTTGCATAATATCAGCCAGATATCAGCCAGATAAATGAAAGGGGGATTTAATATGTCCTTAACAATTGATTATATTGCAATGCCGCCTAAATCACAGGAAGTATCACATATACAGGCAGCAGAACAGACTAAACTTAACAATGAACAGCAACAGGTTGCCATGACATTCCAGCAGGAAGTAAGGCATGAATCAGAAACTACTATACGCCGTAAAGATGTAGATAACGAGGAGCTGCGCAATGAAGAGCGCAAAAAAGGCAAACAGAAGAAAAAGATGCAGACCAGGACATCTAAAAAAGACAAGACAGAAGAGAATGAGGAAAAGCAGGCAGTAAACCCGTTACAGGGCAGGCTCTTTGATATGAAAGTCTGAAATACATTTTAGAAAGATGAGTGGAGAATATAATGGTAGTTTTAGAAATAATAATGGTTTTGGTTGGTATTGGTGCAGTGTTTTTGAGCTTCCGTATATCAGGTAATAATAATAGTGCCCCTGCTGGCGGGGGCATTACAAAAGAAGAACTTGAGGAAATGCTTAAAAAAATAGAAAATGCTAATAAGAAGTATAATACAGATATCCAGGTAAAAGCAGAAGAGGCAATTGACAGTACAGACAATAAGCTTGGCCAGATATTAAATGAAAAGATAATGGGTCTTAGTGAGTATTCACAGCAGATTTTAGAAAAAATGGAAAAAAACCATTCAGAAACAGTGTTTTTATATGATATGCTGAATGAAAAAGAAAAAGAAATTAAAGACCTTGTACATGATGCTGATATAACACGTGCAGATATCAGGGATGAAATTGCAATGCAGTACCAGGAGCTTAAAAGGCGGTTAGAAGAAGCTGATGAGGTAAAGAAAGGTCTTGAACTGGAAACACTTGGCGGTACAAGGAATGGAAGCCGGCAGGAGCAGAGGTTTTATACTGTTCCAGAAGGAACTGGGGAAGTTCTTGATATGGCAGGTTTTAATAGTGGTATAAATCTGTCTTCAGAGATAACAGAAAACGGGCTTATGAAAGAATTAGATATGCAGAATTCCAGTGTGGAAGACAATACTACAGAGATAGAAAATGATGTAACAGTAAATAATAATGCTGCAGAACCTGAAACAGACAAGCCATATATTTCACTGGCAGGACAGGAAAATGCAAATATTGATAACTATGGATATAAACTATATGGGAATTTTGGTGTAACTGAAATAGACAAGGCAATGTTAGAAACGGAAATCAATAATACCAACCATAATGATGAAATAATAGAATTATACAAAAAAGGACGTTCTATACTTGAAATATCTAAGATGCTAAGTATAGGACAGGGCGAAGTGAAATTTGTAATAGATATGTATAAGGCAAGCTGATATGCCAGGGCGTGTTTGACAATTAAAAAGCGATTTTCAAACAAGTCCTAGTATTCTATACAAATAGTAATTTAAGCTTGGTTTTGTATATTTAT
>VSNJ01000093.1 GCA_009774235.1 Lachnospiraceae bacterium | reverse complement strand
ATTTTAAAAACTGACTGGATGTACTAGGTAATCTTTAAAAAACCTGCTTTTTAAGCAGCAGGTTTTTATTTGTCTGATGAGATTAAATGAATGGAGACGTTTATATGGATAAGAAATCATTTTTAAGAGGATTTGGGGCAGGTGTCCTGTTTGCAGCAATTATACTTGGGATATCATGCTTTATAAGGACTTCTGAGCCAGCTACAATAGCACGTGCCAAGAAGCTTGGAATGGCTTTTGAAAGTAATAACAGCAATAAAGTAATAGCATCAATGCCGGAAGAAAGCACTACACCAGAAACAACTGCATCCCCAGAGGCTGCCACAACCCCTGAAGCTGTTACAACTCCAGAGGCTGCTGTTACACCAGAGCCAACAAGCAGCAGTGGTGTAAGCAGCAAGGCAACGAAAGCACCTGTAAAAAAAGATAAAAAGGACAATAACAATATTGATAAGAAATTTAAAGATGCCAAAGATAAGGCAGAAAAAGAGGCAGAAAATGCTAAAAAACAGCTTACTATAAGTGACGGTGACTGGGCAGGAAAGGTAAGCAGTATGCTTGAAGATATGGGAGTAATTAACAGCGCAAGCGAATTTGACAAGTATCTTTCTGATAATGGTTACAGTAATGTTATAAAATCAGGTACATATGATGTGTCACCAGAAGATACTTTCCAGGAACTTGCAGAAAAGATAACATCAGGTTCCAGATAGAATGAAAGGTACAGGTTTTAATATGAAATTCAGGCCTTGTATTGATATACACAACGGTTCAGTAAAGCAGATAGTAGGAAGCAGCCTTAAGGATAATGGCAGCCAGGCAGAAGATAACTTTGTATCTTTAAAAGATGCTGCCTATTATGCAGAAATGTATAAAAGAGATGGATTTACAGGGGGACATGTAATTATATTAAATCCTCCTGGAAGCCAGTATTATAATGCTGATATTGCACAAGCAGGGAAAGCACTTGGAACATTCAGGAACGGAATGCAGGCAGGTGGAGGCGTAAATATAGATAATGCAAAGATGTACCTGGATATGGGGGCATCACATGTAATTGTAACATCTTATGTATTCAGGGATGGAATTATAGATTATGGCAGGTTAAAACAGCTTTCTACAGTGACAGGCAGGAACAAGCTTGTGCTTGACCTTAGCTGCCGGTATATCAGGGATAATTATTATATTGTAACAGACAGATGGCAGAAGGTTACTAATGAAGTGTTAAACAGCCGCTTATTAGAGAAGCTTGGCAGTTATTGTGATGAATTTCTTGTACATGCTGTAGATGTTGAAGGTAAGGCTGCAGGCATTGAAAAGGCAGTTATAGATATTCTGGCTTCCTGTAACAGGAAAGTAACATATGCAGGCGGCATACATTCAATGGAGGATATTTCTTATATTAATGAATATGGTAAAGGGAATGTTGATTTTACAATAGGAAGTGCACTTGATTTGTTTGGAGGCAGTATTCCCTATGATAGTTTAAAACAATATTCAGGTTCATAAATATGGCCAGCTTAAAAGCTGGTCTTTTTTTTATTATATTTATTATGCCAGATGTACGCAGTTCCAGGTATATATAACCAGACATATTCCGTCTAGAGAGACTCCCCTGTTATGCTGCAATACCATTTAGTTAAGCAGCTCTCTTGTAAATAGCAGATTTATAAATTTGTGGACTTTTATATTTTCAAACACGCATTAAAAGAAAAATGTGTGTATGGGTTGTCTGGAAATATTATTGTATAATTACAGGTTCTTGGAAAAATTGTAAGAAGTATTTTAATAGAGTTGTAACAATTTTGTATTAATAAGTTATAATATTTATAAAAGTTATTAATATATGTACTTTATACAATAAAATAGCACAAAAAACAGTGTATAAATTATGCAAAATGCATAAAAATATCATGTTGGAAAATAGTGGTTTTTCTTTAACGGAATTGAAATAGGTGTAGGGGGTTGAAATTTTAAAAAAATATGTTATAATTGTTACATAAATGTTAAGTAAGAATTTAATAAGTGTTTCAAGGAGTTCTTGAAACAAGGAGGTTATTATGAAGTTAAAAAAGATTGCAGTACTGGCACTTATCTTTACAACAATTACAGGAATTAATGCAGAGCCAGTTACAGCAGTTACAAATGCAGTAGTTACAGAAGCCCCTGCACAGGAGACAGAAACCCCAGCAGTTGATACAAATACAAATCAAGAAGCAAATACAAATTTATCTGTAGAGACTCCAGAAGAAGTTACAGAAGAAAGTACAGATAAAACATCTGATAAGAATAATAAAAATAATAAAGTAAAGAATAAGACCAAGAAAACAAGCAAAAAAAAGAAAACAAAATCTAAGAAAAACAAATATACAAAATCTGAACTCAGGCTTATGTCAAGTATAATAAATTGTGAAGCAGGCATTGAACCATACCAGGGAAAACTTGCTGTAGGAATAGTAGTTATGAACCGTATCAGGTCAAAAAGATTTCCAAATACATTAAAGGGTGTTATATACCAGAGAGGACAGTTTTCACCTGTAAGGAATGGTTCACTCCGCAGAAGGCTTTCAGAATATGACTCAGGAAAGATAAAGTCAAAACAGTGGAAGAGTTGTATCAGTGCTGCTAAAAAGGTTTTAAATGGCCAGCGTACTATATCATATAGGGGAAAATCAAAGAAAATGAACAGTTACTATTATTTTAGTGTAGGTTTAAGTGGTGCACGTTTACGTTTAGGAGGACACAAATTCAAATAAAAATATTAAAAAGACAGTGTTATACGCACTGCCTTTTATTTTTTCTTTAACAGGAAATTGTTGTAATCCCAAAAGACACCAGCAAGAATTGCTTTATAATTCTTACTAGAAGTGAACACCAGCATGTTTACTTTTTAATAACATGATAAAGATGTTTTAAATTATTTTACCGTAATTTCTAATGTTGTTTTTAATTTTTTATTCTGGTTAACTACACCACTAAATATAATTTTTAATTTTCCTTTTTTAATTGCTTTAATAGTTCCTTTTGAAGTATAGCTGCCTATATTATCATCAATATTTTTCCATTTTGCAGGCATATTGATACGGGCTATATTTTTATTTTGTGAAGTGATTTTTGGAATTACGGAATCATCATTATACATAATAAAATCTATATTAAGTTTTTGCGATTTTTTCATAGTTATTTTTATATTTTTTAAATATAAAGAACCAAAAAATGAATTTTTCTTTTAATTTATTTTTTTCATATTTCCAGGAAGTATAACTTCTGTTAAGTTTTTACACTCTGAAAATGCATCATATTCTACATTTTTGGTTTTAACAGGAAATTTATATGTTTTTTCTGTTTTGCCAGATGGATATGCAACTAACTTAAGTCCAGATTGTACTTTTTTAAACAAAACACCATCTTTTGACTGGTATGTTTTATTGCCAGGTTTTACTGTGATTTTTTTTAAAGCAGGACAGTTTTTAACTACAAAATCTCCTATTTCTGTTGTTTTATCTGGGATTGTAACGGATGTTAATTTTTTACAGCCCGCAAATGCCATATCCCCAATATATAATACGTTTTCAGGAACAGTAATTTCTTTTAAATTGCGGCAGTTTATAAATGCCCAGTGTCCTATTTTTTTCAAACTATCTGGAAGTGTAATGCCAGTTAAATTATGACAGTTTGCAAATGCATTATCTTCTATAGTAACAAGGCTGTCTGGGAAGTTTATTTTTATTAAGCTGTGGCAATCATAAAATGCAGAAGCTTTTATGTCTGTTATTCCATTAGGAAGCACAATTTTTTTTAAATTATTACAGCCTGTAAACATAGCTTGTTCTATAATTTTTACATTATCTGGGATTGTGATTTCTTTTAAACTTTTGCAATTTTTAAATGTTCCGCCACCTATTGATGTAACACTGTCTGGGATTGTAATTTCTTCCAGATTTTTACAACCCCAAAATACTCTTTCTCCAATATTTGTAACACTATCTGGAATTATAATAGTGTTTGCACTGGTGCAGTTAAAAAATGCCCTGTCACCTATACTTGTCACACCATCTGGAATAATAACGCTGGTATCTGTTCCTGTGTATTTTGTTAATATTCCGTTGTTGTCAATGACAAAGCCTGTTTCTGCTGCACTAGCAATATTGGTAATATTTTCTTCTGGAATCTGGTTGTTAATGCCTGTTAACATAAATCCTAGTGCAAACAGGGTAAAGAATAGATATTTTTTTTTGTTTTTCATAATCTTTTTTCCTTTCTGGTTATTCCCATAAAGGCAGAGCAGAGATATGCAATATTGCAATTTTGATATGCCTAAGGGTTATTTGGTTATAACTACCATAGTAGTGTATAGTTTTTATTATAGTTTTTTATATTGTCAATATATTGTCATTTATATTTTGTTACTAGATATTTTTAAGTTTATTCTGCTGTATAAAAATAATACTTTTATATTTGGATATAATGTGATAGAATAATATTTAGTATTTTTACAGGTTATCATATGATGGCTGTAGAATGGAACCAAAGGAGGAGAAATAATTGAGTAGTCCGGTTGATAATACTGAAAATACGGGGGATGAAAAAGAAGTAGTTTCACGGAATTTTATTGAAAATATAATTGACAAGGATATTGCAGATGGGTGCTGTAAAAAAGTAGTTACACGTTTCCCACCTGAGCCAAATGGATATCTCCATATAGGCCATGCAAAGTCTATAGTGTTAAATTCAGGGCTTGCACAGGAATATAATGGTATATTCCATTTAAGGTTTGATGACACCAATCCAATGAAAGAGGAAGCGGAGTTTGTTGAGTCTATTATAGAAGATGTAAAGTGGATATGTGGTGACCTGGATACGGACCAGATATATTATGCATCAGAATATTTTGATACAATGTATGAGTGCGCATTGAAGCTGATAAAGAAAGGGAAGGCTTATGTATGTGACCTTTCTGCAGAAGAAATACGCCAGTACAGAGGGACATTAAAAGAACCAGGAACACCAAGCCCATACAGGGACAGGAGTGTAAGTGAAAACCTGGATTTATTTGGACGTATGCGTGCAGGAGAGTTTGAAGAAGGTTCAAAGGTGCTCCGTGCAAAGATAGATATGGCATCACCAAATATGAATATGAGAGACCCTGTATTATACAGGGTTGCAAAGGTTATACACCATAATACAGGTGACAAGTGGTGTATATATCCTATGTATGATTTTGCACATCCTATTGAGGATGCGGTAGAAGGTATAAGCCATTCAATATGTACATTGGAATTTGAAGACCACAGGCCTCTTTATGACTGGGTGGTACGGGAGCTTGAATTTGAGAACCCTCCAAAGCAGATTGAGTTTGCAAAACTTTACCTGACTAATGTTGTTACTGGAAAACGTTATATCAAGAAACTTGTTGAAGATGGTATAGTTGATGGATGGGATGACCCAAGGCTTGTATCAGTAGCTGCCCTTAGAAGACGTGGTTTTACACCAGAGTCAATACGTAATTTTATAAAATTATCAGGAATATCAAAGGCACAGAGTTCTTCTGATTACGCAATGCTTGAATACTGTATACGTGAAGATTTAAAACTTAAACGTCCACGTATGATGGCAGTGCTAAATCCTGTAAAACTTACAATTACAAATTATCCTGAGAATGAGATAGAGTATCTTGATGTATCAAATAACCAGGAGAATGAAGAAATGGGTACACGTAAAGTCCCATTTGGCAAAGAGCTTTATATTGACAGGGATGACTTTATGATTGAACCGCCTAAGAAATATTTCAGGCTTTACCCAGGCAATGAAGTAAGGCTTATGAATGCTTATTTTGTAACATGTACTGGTTATGAGACAGATGACAATGGCAATGTTACAGAAGTATATTGTACTTATGACCCAGAGACAAAGAGTGGAAGCGGTTTCTCAGGCAGAAAGGTGAAAGGTACAATACACTGGGTTTGTGCTGAGACAGCAGAGAAGGCGGAAGTGCGCCTTTATGAAAATATTGTAGATGAAGAAAAAGGTGTATATAATGAAGATGGTACAATTAACATTAATCCAGATTCACTAACTGTCCTGGATAATTGTTATATTGAGCCGGCACTTTCAGAAGCTGCCCCAATGGACAGTTTCCAGTTTGTAAGACATGGTTATTTTTGTGTAGATTCCAAGGATTCTAGTAAAGGACACCTTGTATTTAACAGGATAGTTTCATTAAAGAATTTATATAAACCAAAGTAAGGGGGTATATTTTAATGAGTTTATTTCACGGACTTGATAAATTTGGCTTAGGAAAGCTTGAAAAGATGGATGTATTTGAAGATGAGACAAAGAAGGATAAACATAAGGAGCCTGAAAAACCGGCTCCAGTGCCAGAGAAAAAGCCTGTTCCAGAAGTAAAAGAATCAGATTTATTATTTGATAAGTCATATACATGTCCTGTATGTGATATGGCTTTCCGTTCCAAGATGGTAAAGACAGGAAGGGTAAAGCTTTTATCCCAGGATACAGATTTAAGGCCAAACTATAAATATGTTGATTCTATAAAATATGATGTCCTGGTATGTCCAGGATGTGGTTATAGTTCACTTAGCAGATTTTTTAAATTTATGATGCCATCACAGGCTAAGTTAATAACTGAGAATATAACAAAGAATTTCAGGGGATTGCCAGAAACAGGTGATGTATATACATATGATGATGCGATTGGGCGTTACCAGCTTGCCCTTGCCAATGCAATTGTAAAGAAAGCAAAAGCAAGTGAAAAGGCATATACATGCCTGAAAATGGCATGGTTGTACAGAGGCAAGGCAGAAACACTGCCAAAAGATACACCTGGTTATGATAAGGCTATAAGTGAACTTAAAAAAGAAGAAGAGGCACTGCTTAATAACGCTTATGAAGGTTTTTCTGATGCATTTTCAAAAGAAGACTTCCCTATGTGTGGCATGGATGAACTTACTGTTACTTATCTTGTTGCAGAACTTGCAAGGCGTGCAGGCGATTATGAGGCATCAAGCCGCTGGATTTCAAAAGTCCTTACATCACGTAACGCAAGTGAACGTATTAAAGATAAAGCAAGGAATGTAAAAGAACTTATAGAAAAAGACAGGGAAAAAGAAACAAATTAATATAAAATAACAGAGGCATGCTTTCTTTATAGAGGCATGCCTTTTTTAACTAACCAGATAAGCATTTAAAATATGCTTGTCTGTACAGTAAGGAGGGTTTACAGCTAAAATTAAAAGTATTTGCTGTGATACCACAAAGCACCTGGACTATCCTTCTTCAAAATAACTATTAGTTTTGAGTATACTTCTCTGTACTGCATCTTTAGAATTTTTCCAAGGTTCATTTTCATTACGGTAGTCAAATTTATCAATAAACCATTCAAGGTCATCAATAACACGCTGCATATTTTCAAAATAAACAGTATCTAGTGTACTAATAAATTCTTTCTGTTTTGTGCCACTAAGTGAACCCGCAGCTTCATACAGCATGCCATAATGCTTTGTGCAGAAACCCTTGCATTTTGTAAATTTACCTGCAAAATCTTCATCATGTACATAACAATGCAGCACAGTTGCTATATACCGTTTAAAAACATTATCTATACGGCTGCATATATAACATGATTTTTCCAATGAAGATATATATGCCCCAGTGCCAGATTGTTCTTTTTTTGAAAATAAGCCTTTTTTAGAAGGAGAAGAAGACTTTGTGGCAGATTTTAATTTGTCTGTAGTATATTTCATGTGTGTGTGTAGTATAAGTGCAACCCCAAGCCTGTTCTGGTGCTTGTAAAGCTGCTTTATATGGTGCATGCAGAACCCTGCCTTATCAGTTTCAAGCCTTATATCATCTTCCATATAACTTGGACCTAAAGTAAAGCTTACAGCATCTTCCTCAAGGTTATTATACATAAAACACAACGGACATTCACAATCTTTTTCAAAAGCGTCATTTACTGGTATTGTATATAATTGTTCTTTCATAATCAGCCTCCATATTATAATCCAGGGCAGGACATGGATATCTTCCTGGCGGGACATTTTTAAAAAATTATATTATTAAAGAGCTATGTATATTATAAAAAAGTATATCATATACTTAAAAATATTGCTATTTATATTTCAAAAATAAGAAATAGTAAGAAATAATGAGTATAAGTGAGAAAAAAAGAGGAAATAATCCAAATACGCTAAAATATCACTTTGAAGTGTATTGCACAAAATTTCCAAATGAAATATATTATGTTTATGGTTAGCACTCAAAATGAGTGAGTGCTAGTAAACGAAATTTAAAAGGAGGATATATATTATGAATTTATCACCATTAGGGGACAGGGTTGTATTAAAGCAGCTGGAAGCAGAAGAAACTACTAAATCAGGCATTGTACTTCCAGGCAATGCACAGGAAAAACCACAGCAGGCAGAGGTTATTGCAGTAGGTCCTGGCGGGGTTGTAGATGGCAAAGAAGTAGAGATGCAGGTTGAAGTTGGCGACAAGGTTATCTACTCTAAATATGCAGGTACAGAAGTTAAGCTTGATGATGAAGAGTTTATTGTAGTCCGCCAGAATGACATAGTTGCCAAGGTTGTAGATTAATCTTGTGGCAAAGGATATCTATATAGTTCATAAATAAGGAATATCAGAATTTTGAATGGAGGAAAAATTATTATGGCAAAAGAGATTAAGTTTGGTGCAGAAGCCAGGGCAGCACTTGAAGCAGGTGTTGATAAGCTTGCAAATACAGTTAAAGTTACTTTAGGACCAAAAGGAAGAAATGTAGTCCTTGATAAATCATTTGGTGCACCACTTATTACCAATGATGGTGTTACAATAGCAAAAGATATAGAACTTGAAGATGGTTTTGAAAATATGGGTGCACAGCTTGTTAAAGAAGTTGCTACAAAGACTAATGATGTAGCAGGTGATGGTACTACAACAGCTACAGTCCTTGCACAGGCTATGGTAAATGAAGGTATTAAAAACCTTGCAGCAGGTGCTAACCCTATTATTCTCCGTAAGGGAATGAAGAAGGCTTGTGAGTGTGCAGTTGATGCTATTGCAAAGATGAGCTCAAAAGTTACAGGTAAAGACCAGATAGCTAAAGTTGCTGCTATTTCAGCAGGTGATGAATTTGTTGGTGAAATGGTTGCAGATGCAATGGAAAAAGTATCCAATGATGGTGTTATCACAATAGAAGAGTCAAAGACAATGAAGACTGAGCTTGACCTTGTTGAAGGTATGCAGTTTGACAGGGGTTATGTATCAGCTTATATGGCTACAGATATGGATAAGATGGAAGCAAACCTTGATAATCCATATATACTTATAACAGATAAGAAGATTTCTAATATCCAGGAAATCCTTCCATTATTAGAGCAGGTTGTACAGAGTAGTGCTAAGCTTCTTATTATTGCAGAGGATGTAGAGGGTGAAGCCCTTACAACACTTGTAATCAACAAATTAAGAGGTACATTTAATGTAGTAGCTGTAAAGGCACCTGGATATGGTGACAGAAGAAAGGCTATGCTTGAAGATATAGCAATTCTTACAGGTGGTACAGTTATTTCAGAAGAAGTAGGGCTTGACCTTAAAGATGCAACATTAGAGCAGCTTGGACGTGCTAAGTCTGTTAAGGTACAGAAAGAGAATACAATTATTGTTGACGGAATGGGTGACAAGGATGCAATTTCTTCAAGAATTACACAGATAAGGGCACAGATTGAAGAAACAACATCTGATTTTGATAAAGAGAAGCTTCAGGAAAGACTTGCTAAACTTGCAGGTGGTGTAGCTGTAATCCGTGTAGGTGCTGCTACAGAAACAGAAATGCAGGAGGCTAAGCTCCGTATGGAAGATGCACTTGCTGCTACAAGAGCCGCTGTTGAAGAAGGTATTATTTCAGGTGGTGGTTCTGCATATATCCACGCTTCTAAAGAAGTTGCAAAGCTTTCATCAACTCTTGAAGGTGATGAGAAGACAGGTGCTAATATTATCTTAAAGGCACTTGAGTCACCACTTATGATAATTGCACAGAACGCAGGTCTTGAGGGTGCTGTAATTATTAATAAGGTACGTGAGTCAGAAGCAGGTACAGGATTTGATGTATTAAAAGAAGAGTATGCAGATATGGTACAGTCAGGTATCGTTGACCCTGCAAAGGTTACAAGAAGTGCACTCCAGAATGCAACAAGCGTAGCATCTACACTTCTTACAACAGAGTCTGTTGTATCTACAATTAAAGAAGAAGCTCCTGCAATGCCAGCAGGCGGCGGGGCTCCAATGGGAATGATGTAATAAACATTTACAAATAATTTTGCCTGGATTTTGCCAGGCGGGGTTAATATAGCATATGCATTTATAATATGGGGAGATACTGCTGTGGCAGTATCTCTCTATGTTGTATAATAAAATTGCTGGATTTTAAGCATAATATTAAATATAACCTGGAGTGTGTATGTCCAGGTTATAATAATATTTATAAAATATATATGATGAGGTTAATATATGAAAGAACGTATTGCATATGTTGATGCAGCAAAAGGGCTTAGTATACTTATGATTGCTTTAGGGCATATTACAAAGCTTGGCAATCCAGTTGATTTATGGATGTCATCTTTTAAAGTGTCAATATTCTATATAATATCAGGTTTTCTTATGTGTTATACTGGTTCTGTAAAGAAAAGGAGTTTCAGGGAATTTACAAGAAATATAATAAAAAGCCTTGGAGTACCATATCTGGCATTTAGTGTAATTGGTACTCTTTTTAAAACAGCATGTATTTTTCTTAAACATAAGCCTTCAGCAAAAATATGGGATACATTTTTATCTTATTTTTATGACAGTTTATTTTTAAAAGGTGTAAATTCAATGTGGTTTATACCAACTTTATTTATAGGGGAATTGATATTTTTCTGGCTTGTCAGAAGCCCTAAAGTAATTAAGGCATTATATGCAGTTGCAGGTCTGTTTGCGGTAAGCCTGTCTGCTGTAATAAATACAGCATTTTCACCAGGTGGAATGTTTGCATTGCAGCCAGGTGATACTTATGATAATGTTATAAGATTGTCTAATGCTGTATGTAAAGGTTTTTCGGCGGCCTGGTTTCTTGGAGCAGGGTATATTATTTATATTTTTTACAGCAGGTTAAAAGAACCAGGGATAAAACTTATATCAGGAGTTATATTATCATCTGTAAACCTTGTTTTATCACAAATAAATACAGGAGTTGATTTTAACCAGATGAAAGAGGGTGCATATCCATATTTGTTTTATATATGTGGTATTACAGGTTCAGTTGGTGCAATATTGCTGCTTGATTTTATAACATCATATATTAAACTGGACTTCCTTGATTACTGGGGTAAAAATTCACTTATTGTTATGTGTACCCATACTGTACTTGGAATGAGGACTGTGGTATATGAAGGCTGGAAGAAAGTTGGTTATATTCCAAATACAGGCAATTTTGAGTATATTTGTGAGTGCCTTGTTGTACTGGCAATACTTCTTATGATAGAATACACAATGACAGAAATAATAAATTCAAAATTTCCATTCCTTATTGGTAAATCCAGAAGAACAGAAACTATTAAATCTTAGTGTTGTATCCAGTTATTTTACATAAGATAATATACTTAATAAAGATTTACTTTTTGTAGAGGGAATTAGTGTATGCCTGGAATAATATATTCTAAATTAAAAAGTACAATTCTAATAAATATATATTAACATGGCATGGAAACAGTGTTATTTTTCAATCTATAAAATATAAATATAACCAATAATTGTGTAAATCTTAGAAGAGTGTCTTTACAAAGGTTTATAAATATGTCAATATATAGTTATTATAAAAGAGAAAGGGGTACAATAAATGGAAGAATTGTATTCAGAAACTTATTTAAAAGCAAAACCATCACAGAAGCGCTTAATGGCGAGAATAGGGCTTATAATACTGTGTTTTGTGTTGGTTTATGTTGATTTATTCATACTTGGAAGCACAGCAGGATTGTTTTTCGTTGTCGTTGCAGACTGTTTTATTATTTATTTCCTGCCTTCCAAAGATATTGCATACGAATATGTATTTGTTGACGGGCAGATTGATTTTGACTGCATAATTAAAGGAAACAAACGTAAACATAAAAAAAGGACTGACCTTGAGAAGATAGACCTTATTGCACCAGAAGGTGCACCTTCATTGAACCAGTTCCAGAACCTGCCACTTCTTGACTTTTCGTCAGGGAACAGGGATGATAAACATTTTATTGCAATTTCACGTACAGATAGTGGACAAGAGAGAATAAAATTTACTCCAGATGAAAAACTTATTGAAAATATGAAATTTAAAGGCAGAAGTAAAATTCAATGTTGACAATGCAAGTTATGTTAGTGTATACTGAAACAATATATCTACGGGTAGTATTATAATTCTTAGTTACCATATTACACAGGCCGGCAGGTTTTTGCTGGCAATATACAAGAAGGAGGGCAATTAAAATGGGTAAGATTATTGGTGAGGGAATTACATTTGATGACGTATTACTGGTTCCACAATATTCAGAAGTTATACCAAACCAGGTTTCTTTGGAAACTAACCTGACAAAAACTATTAAACTTAATATTCCAATGATGAGTGCAGGCATGGATACGGTGACGGAACACCGTATGGCAATTGCAATGGCAAGACAGGGTGGTATAGGGATTATCCATAAGAACATGTCAGTGGAGGCACAAGCTGATGAGGTAGATAAGGTTAAGCGTTCAGAAAATGGTGTAATTTCAGACCCATTTTATTTATCTCCAGAACATACTCTTGAGGATGCTAACAACCTTATGGCTAAATTCAGGATTTCAGGTGTTCCAATTACTGAAGGCAAGAAACTTGTTGGAATAATAACTAACCGTGACCTTAAGTTTGAAACAGATTTTACTAAGAAAATAAAAGAATCTATGACTTCTGAAGGGCTGATTACTGCACGCCAGGGTATTACCCTTGAAGACGCAAAGAAAATACTTGCAAAGTCAAGAAAAGAGAAACTTCCATTAGTAGATGATGAAGGCAACCTTAAAGGGCTTATTACAATAAAAGATGTTGAGAAACAGATAAAGTATCCTCTTGCTGCAAAGGATTCACAGGGGAGACTTTTATGTGGTGCTGCTGTTGGTATAACTGCCAATATCCTTGAACGTGTAGACGCACTTGTAAAGAGGCATGTAGACTGTATAGTTATAGATACTGCACATGGACACAGTGCCAATGTTATAAAGGTTGTAAAGATGGTACGTGACGCATATCCAGACCTTCAGATTATCGCAGGCAATGTAGCTACAGGAGATGCAACAGAAGCACTTATTAAGGCTGGTGTGGATTGTGTAAAAGTAGGCATAGGTCCTGGTTCAATATGTACAACACGTGTTGTTGCAGGTATAGGCGTTCCACAGATTACAGCAATTATGAACTGTTATGAAGTTGCTAAAAAATATGATATACCTATTATTGCTGATGGCGGTATTAAGTATTCAGGTGATATGACTAAGTCTATTGCAGCTGGTGCAAGCGTATGTATGATGGGAAGCATATTTGCAGGCTGTGATGAAAGCCCGGGAACATTTGAGCTTTTCCAGGGACGTAAATATAAAGTATACCGTGGCATGGGTTCAATCGCTGCTATGGAGAATGGAAGTAAAGACCGTTATTTCCAAACAGACGCCAAGAAACTTGTTCCAGAAGGAGTAGAAGGACGTGTTGCTTATAAAGGAACATTAGAGGACACTGTTTTCCAGCTTATGGGAGGGCTGCGTTCAGGTATGGGTTACTGTGGTGCGCCTGATATTAAGACACTCCAGGAAACAGGCCAGTTTGTTAAGATATCAGCAGCTTCCTTAAAAGAAAGCCATCCACATGATATCCATATTACAAAAGAAGCACCTAATTACAGCGTTGCAGATAATTAATAAAATGTACATCTGAGTGGGAAGATGATTTAAAATATGAAGAAATTAACAAAAGCTGGAAAGCGTAAACAACGCAGGCTTTTAATAATAGCAGTTATATCATTTATACTTATAGTAGTAATGTTTAATGTATGGGAAAAGCTGGATAGAAATACTGGTAAAGATAAAGAAAATTCTATGGAAGGAATAGATTATTTCCAGTATAATGTTCCTGAACCTGGTATAAAACAGATGCTGTTAACCCAGAATGTTAATTCAAGGCCAGGAACAAGCCTTGGTACGGTGAACGGGGTAGTCATACATTATACAGCTAATCCTGGTACTGATGCAGAAGCAAACAGGAATTATTTTGAAGGCAGGAAGGATGAACCAGACGAGGCATCTAATAAGGTGAGCAGCCATTATATTATAGGGCTTGATGGGACTATTATACAGTGTATACCGTTGGATGAGATTGCGTATGCCTCTAATAACAGGAACGCTGATACTATTTCAATAGAATGTTGCCATCCAGATAAATCAGGCAAGTTTTCAAAGGATACATATAATTCCCTTGTACATCTTACAGGGTGGCTGTGTGGTAAATATAATCTGGATAAAAATTCAGTTATACGCCATTATGATGTTACTGGAAAAGAGTGCCCGCTTTATTTTGTAAAAAATAATGATGCATGGGACAAGTTAAAAAATGATATCTGGAAATTCTTTTTAAGCTGTAAAAAAGAAAAGAATAAAGATAAAAAATAAATATATAAATAAGACAGATAAGGGACATTTCATTTAAGAAGTTGTCCCTTATCTGTTTTAGAGCGTTTATAGCTAATATTTTGGCCAGGTATTTGATTTTTCAGCATATATTTTTAATCTCCTGAAAGTTTCAAAATAAGTACCATCTGTTTGCCGTGTTCTTTTTAGCATTTCTGCAATTACTTCATTGTGGAAAGTATTTTTTATTTTACCAGGTAAATTCTGGCTAAATGGAACAATGCATGGCTGGTTAATCCATTTTATCATTTCTTCTGCATTTGGAAAATACCTGTCTCTGTTTACTTCTATAATTGTACAATTTGAAAAACCAGTTCCAGACATTAATTCTTCATATTGGAATTTTGATGGCATAAACCATGGCCATTCAAAGTCTTTAAAATATTCTGCATATTTATCTGAAGTTATTTTTTTATGGATTACATCAATAAAATTAGCACAGTTTCCAGCACCACCAAAATCCCATAATATTATTCCGTGGATTTTTAACGCATTATATGTATTTGCCAACAGTTTCTTATGGTCTTTTATCCAATGTAATGCTGCATTTGAAAAAATAACATCAAATTCATTTTGATACTTTATTTTGTTAATATCATCTTTTTGGAATTTTATATTATTTTTTACAATTTTTTCTGCTGTTTTTATCATACCAGCAGAAGCATCAATTCCTAAAACATTTCCATTTGGAACTGCTAAAGATAATTGTTCTGTTAAAACCCCATCTCCGCAGCCCAGGTCTAGAATTTTTTCATTTCCTTCCAGTTTAAGTTCTGAAATTAATTTGTTACCCCATTCTTTCTGGTGTATTGAAGCTGTTTTGTATTTTTCGCCATCAAATTCAAAATTATCCATATAAATCCTCCTATGCCGCCTTTTGCGGTTCAAATAATATAACAGATAAAATCCGCTTTGTGTAATTGTAATAATTTTCTTACTGCATTTTTGGCTGTCTTATAATAATTTTCAATATAATCCCCATGCCGTATATTTTACGGCACAAATAGTAATGAAAAATTTTTTTAAGTTTTAGGTTTTTCTCTTTTTTTAGTACAAAAGTATTCTGGCTCTGGCAATTCCAAAATTTTACCAACAGAAAACCATGTTGCAAACATGGCTTTGCATGCATTCCGCTTGGATGGAATACGCAGTGGTGCATAAAATGCTTAACGGAAATAAAAGTTTCTATTAAGCATTGAGAACAAGGCTTAAATACCAGCGTTCCCAAACAGCTGATTTTTGGCAAACATTTGGAACTTGCCAGAGTAATATAATCTTTGTGTAATTTAAAAAATGAGGAAACCCAATTTTTTATTATATTGAATTATATTATTAAAAATACTATAATTC
>VSNJ01000092.1 GCA_009774235.1 Lachnospiraceae bacterium | reverse complement strand
TTTCCAGAGGGGTTCCGTCACCGGCAAGTGAAAGGTGGCTTGGATGAACCAGCCCTCTGCGGACGGATTCATCAAGGGACTGGGCTTTATACAGCCGGAAGATAAGATAAAACGGATTATTGTCTGGAAGGTGGATGCGCTGCATAAGTGGAAGGAGTTTTGCAGCGGCACTGTCCGTGCCGCAGGGAGTTTTATCACCACGTTTTTTACCTTTTTCAGGTTTTGGTTTTTTATGCTTAATCTGGTTGATGTAGTTGTCTTTGCCAGACTGCCATAACCGGTTAAAAAAGTCATAAAAAGTCCCAACGCCTGGAGTGTCATCAACAGAAAAACCGCTGAGGATGGCGTACAAAGGGGTTATTTTAAGCAGCCTGCACCATTGGGTAATGGAAGTTACCCCAAGTACGGTTGACAGAAGATAGGAACGGAGCAGGCAGGAAGGGAAACGTGTGGCAGGTTTACCAGGCAGGGAATAAAACTCCTGCATGATGGTATCCGTTCCAGAGAGATCAAGATACCAGAATTTCACAATGATATCCCATGTTTGTTTAGGAACAACAAAGGGGTCAGGGAATAAAGAGAGGAATTCAGGCACAAAGGTGTCCTGGTAGGCGGTATGGCCGCCATAATTAACAGGTAACATAAAAATCATCTCCAATCAAAAAATGCTTGCCGGCTACGCCGGGGTGAAAAGTGCTTTTTTAATTAAGAGGCGCGAAGCGCCGCATTTTTTGACTGGTTTGTCAAGTGTTTTTGGCAAAAAAGTGGGGGAATTTTTATAAAACTGGGTTTGAAAGCCGCAGAAAATAAGGGTTGGAGAATCCGAGAGGCTATAAACTTTTGAATGGAGGATTTATATGTTCCGTGAAATGAGAAGAAAAAGACAATTATTAACTGCCAGTGAATGTGAGGATATTTTAAATAATGGAACATCTGGTGTACTTGCTGTATCTGGTGATAACAGATACCCTTACACAGTGCCATTAAGTTATGTATATGACAATAACAGGATTTATTTCCACAGTGCCAATGAAGGACATAAAATAGATGCAGTTAAAAGAAACCCTAAAGCTTCTTTCTGTATAATATGCCAGGATATTGTAGTACCACAGAAATATACTACATATTTTAAAAGTGTAACTGTATTTGGAGAAATAAATATATTAGATAATAATAAAGAAAAAACGGAAGCAATAACTAAACTGGCTGCTAAATATGCACCATTGGAAAGTGAATCCAGCCGCCTGGCAGAAATAGAACATGGATGGAAAAATTTCTGTATACTTTGCCTTTCTATTAAACATATAAGTGGTAAAAAAGCTAAAGAACTAATAGAAAATATTTAAATATAATTATAATGCCTGGTTTCTAAACCTTATGCATGTTAAACAGCCAGCTGGTTTATTTTTTACCAGCTGGCTGTTTAAACTTTATTAATTTCCTGATTTTACTTTGCAGGTAAAACATGGCATTATCCGGGTCTGCTTGTACAGTATTTGCTTACACGTACAAAACTTAAAATTAATCTGTGTCCCTTACAACTTTTCTTACAGGTAAAACAAATGTTGGTGAAACTGACAGCTCATCTATTCCATATGAGAGAAATGTTTCTGTAAGTGAAGTATCTGCTCCAAGCTCTCCACATATTCCTGCCCATATTCCTGCCTTATGTGCATTCTCAATAACTGTTTTAATTGAACGTAGCACAGCTGGATGATGGGTATCAATTATATTTTCAAGCTTTGCATTCTGTCTGTCAGCTGCCAGTGTATATTGTGTAAGGTCATTTGTTCCAATACTGAAGAAATCAGCTTCCTTTGCAAGTTCATCACTTATAATAACTGCTGCTGGTGTTTCAATCATAATGCCTTGTTCAATATTTTTGTTAAAATCAATTCCTTCTGTTTCAAGCTCTTCCATAACATTTTTAACTATTTCCTTAATTTGCATTACTTCATTAACAGAAATAATCATTGGATACATAACAGAAATATTTCCAAATGCACTTGCCCTTAACAACGCCCTGAGCTGGGTTTTAAATATATCCTGCTGGTCAAGGCAGATTCTTATAGCCCTGTACCCCATAGCTGGATTATCCTCATGTCCAAGATTAAAATAACCAACTTGCTTATCTGCACCTATATCTAAAGTCCTGATAATAACTTTCTTACTTCCCATTGTTTCAGCAACTTTCCTGTAAGCATTAAACTGTTCTTCCTCTGTTGGAAAGTTATCTGAATCCAGGTACAGAAACTCACTTCTGAAAAGCCCTATTCCCTCCGCATCATTTTCAAGAACACTGGAAAGGTCTGAAGGGTTTCCTATATTAGCATACAGATGTATCTTTTTGCCTCCCTTTGTAACAGTTTCTTTTCCTTTAAGTTCTTTAAGAAGTTCTCTTTTTTCAAGGTCATCCTGCTGGATTTTTTTATATTTTGCAAGAGTATCCTTGTCTGGTTCAATAACCAGTTTCCCGTTATATCCGTCAACTACGGCAAACTTTCCATTCCACCCACTATCTATTTTAACACCAATAAGTGCAGGAAGATTCATAGTCCTTGCCAGTATTGCAGTATGTGAACTTGAAGAACCAAGTTCTGTAACAAATGCAAGCAGTTTGCTTTTATCCATTTGTATAGTTTCACTTGGAGCCAGGTCTTTAGCAACAATAATAGCTGGTTCTTTAAGCTGGAAAGATGAATCTTCCCCAACAAGTTTCGAAATAACTCTTTCTGAAATATCTTTCATATCTGCTGCCCTTGCCCTGAAATATTCATCTTCCATATTGGCAAACATGTCTGCAAGGCCATCACCTGTTTTGGCAACAGCATATTCTGCATTTACAAGCTGGTTTTTAATTTTTTCTATAATTGCATCATTAAAATCATCATCTTCAAGCATCATAGAATGGACTTCAAAAATCGCTGCATTGCTTTCACCAACTTCTTTTAAAGCTTTATTGTAAAGTACTTCAAGTTCCTGCGAAGCTTCTTCTTTAGCTTTTTCAAAACGTGATATTTCAGCTTCTGCATCATCAATTTTAGTTCTTCTTACTTGTTGTTTGTTTTTAGAGTTAAATAAAATTTTACCTATGGCTATTCCCCTGAATATAGCCTTGCCATAGAAAATTTCCATAAAAATCCCCCATTCCGCCGCCTCTGGCTGGTGGCACAAATAGTAATGAAAAATGCTGTTTGTACATTTTTCATGTATGAAACTTAATATATCTTAGGCAGTGTTTAAACCAGATTTTATTAGGTTTACTGCCTTAGATATATTTTTCACACTAATCCCCATGCCGCCTCCGGCGGCACAAAAAGGTTGAAGTGTAATGATTATTAGCCAGCGTTTTTGCTGGCTTATAATCATTTTTCAACCTATTCTCCTTCCGGTTTAAATTTTATAGGTTAGCTTTAAAAAATTCTTCCATTTTTGCAGCAGCCTCTGTCTCGTCATCACCTGCTACTTCAACAGTTATTTCATTTCCTTTTTTTACTCCAAGACCCATAACTGCCATAAGCTTTGATGCATCAGCCTCCTTTCCATTAGCTTTAATAACAACCCTTGAAGATACAGCCTTTGCTTCTTTTGCAAGAAGCCCTGCTGGTCTTGCATGAATTCCTATTTCATCAGTAATAACATAATTAAAATTAACCATTTTAAAATCCTCCTTAAATTTATTTTATATAATTATTATTTAATACAACTACCTAATTGAAATGATTTTAGTATTAATATCCCCGTTATCATTTGTTGTAACATTAATCTCTGAAAAATCATCAGAATTTGTAACTATAACAGGAGTAACTGTCCTGTAACCTGCCTGGGCAATACCTGCAAGGTTTACATTTACAAGAATGTCACCTTTGCTTATCTTCTGCCCATTCTGTACTTTTACATCATAATATTTTCCATTTAACTGTACAGTGTCAATACCAACATGGATAAGAAGCTCAACACCACTGTCTGAGATAAGCCCTATAGCATGTTTTGTATCATAAACCATCTGGACTTCACCATCAAAAGGAGCAAATACTTTGCCATCAACAGGCTCGATGGCAGCCCCATTTCCAAGCATTCCCTCTGAAAATACCCCATCATTGACATCTTCGAGTTTTATAACTTTACCTTTCATAGGTGCAAATACATCAGCCTTTACACTTTTTTTAGATTCTGTTGCACCACTATTTTCTTTATTATCATATGAAACATCAACTGTTGCATCACTTTCAGGGCTTGCAAGATAGTCTTCAAGGTTAGATTTAATTACTGTAACTTTTGGACCATAAATTACCTGGATTCCATTTCCTTTATGGATAACACCTGAAGCCCCTGAAGCTTTCAAAGCACCTTCATTAACAAGTTTTGGGTCAAAAACTGTAGTCCTTAGCCTTGTTGCACAACAGTCAACATCGCTTATATTTGTTTTGCCGCCAAGTCCCTGCACAATAAGGGCAGATACAGGGTCTGTACTGCTTACGCCAGCACCATTGCCAGCACCTTTCGCAGCATTAACATCTGCACGTGTGTATAGCTTTGTTTCCTCATCATCAGCTTCACGGCCTGGGGTTTTTAAGTCCAGTTTTGAAATAAGGGCAGAGAAAACAAAATAATATATAATAAAGTAACCTATACCAATAATTACTGTCCATATCCATCTTGTTTTTTCATTTCCCTGGATAATACCAAACAGAAAGAGGTCAATAATACCTCCTGAAAAGGTCATTCCAACACCAACCCTGAATACATGCATAAGCATATATGCCAGTCCTGCAAATACACAATGTACACCATAAAGTAATGGGGCTACAAAAAGGAATGTAAACTCAAGTGGTTCTGTAATACCTGTAAGCATTGAAGTAAGTGCTGCAGATAAAAGAAGTGTACCTACTACCTTTTTCTTTTCAGGTCTTGCACATTTATACATAGCAAGTGCTGCTCCAGGAAGACCAAAAATCATAAGAGGGAACTTTCCTGACATAAATCTTGTTGCTGAAACAGAGAACTCTGTACAACCTGGGTCTGCAAGCTGTGCAAAAAATATGTTCTGTGCACCCTGTACAACCTGTCCGCCTATTTCCATAGTACCACCTACAGCTGTCTGCCAGAAAGGAATATAGAATACATGATGCAGGCCAAATGGAATAAGAAGCCTTTCCATTAAACCATAAAGCAATGTTCCTGCGTAACCAGACTGCATAATTACTTCGCCAACTTTAGCTATGCCGATACCAACATATGGCCATACAAAATACATTAATATACCAACTGCTACATATACAACTGAGCTTATAATTGGCACAAATCTTGTACCTCCAAAAAATGAAAGTACCTGTGGAAGCTCAATTCTGTAAAATTTGTTATGGAGTGCAGCAACACCAAGCCCAACAACAATACCACCAAATACACCCATATTAAGTGTCGTAATACCAAGCATATCTCCATATGAGTTTGGTGCTATAAATCCGTTTGATACAAGATTTTCACAAGATTCCAGTACAGTTGCGCCTTTTCCGCCTATAAGAAGCATTGTACTTATAGATGTATGCATAATTATAAAGGAAATAGCCGCTGCTAATGCCGCAACTTCTTTTTCTTTCTTCGCCATACCAATAGCAACACCCATAGCAAAGATAAGCGGCAAGTTGGCAAATACTGAATTTCCTGCGGCACTCATAACTGAAAGTATTGAATATATAATTGTCCCGGGACCCATTATTCCCATAAGATTGTAAGTTTCAAGCATTGTAGTATTAGTAAAAGAACTTCCTAAACCAAGCAAAAGCCCAGCAACAGGCAAAAGTGCTATTGGAAGCATAAACGAACGTCCTACACGCTGTAAAACTCCAAAGATTTTGTCTTTCATAAATTTTAATCCTCCTAAAAAATGTTTAATAAAAAATAAAATTCTGCATTAGTATCTTCTTTTAACAATTATGCAAAAATTTATTTATTTTTTGAAATTCTTCTTAAATGGACAGTAAGAAACATCATCTCTTCTTCACTAATTCTTTTATTGTACTTTGTTGATATATATCCTCTTATTTTAACAGCGCATCCATAATCATGGCTGTATCTTTCTTTTATCATATTCTGAAGCGTTGTATCATCATCTGCTGCAATTTTATTTTTAAACAGCCTCTGCCCAAAAAATTTCATATGGACAATAAACCTGCTGTAGTCCAAAGTTTCCGTATCAAACTCCATATTGTAATATTTTTTTACAATTGCTACTATAGACTGTATCATTTCTGTAATAGACACTATATCATTTATATTGGTATCTAAAGCTGCATTAACAATATGCAATGCAATAAAACCTGCTTCATCATCTGATAATTTTATAGAAAACCTTTCATTTATCATCTCTGTAGCTTTTTTCCCTATTGCATATTCAACAGGATAAAAATTCTGGATTTCTGAAAGTAAGGCATTCTTATACTCCAAAGATTTCTTTTTCCGTTCAATCGCAAAATCAATATGGTCAGTGAGAGTTATATTTATATTTTTATTAAGCTTTTTCCCAAGGGTATTCTCAGCTAAATCTATAATTTCACCGCATATTTCTATATATTCAATAGGTATTTCATTAAAAAGCTGTTGCAATTTATTAGATTCTGTCTTATCAACTACTTTATATATTTTTTCTATTTTATCTTCTGGAATTACCGCTCCAATTTGTTTTTTAAATCCTATTCCCAACCCCCTTAAGATTATTTCCTTGCCATTACTGTCAACTGAGCATACAATATTGTTATTGACTATTTTTGTTATTTTAAACATTCCAATACCCCCAATCATTATAAAAATAAAAAAAAGACCAATCCGCAAACACAAAAAAATATGTTCAACGAAACTGGTCTTGCCCTTTTTACTGGTCACAATCCAATAACAATATTAAATATAATCTTTATTAATATGTGTACATTATATAGTATTAATTATTCTTTGTCAATATCTTAAGTTAAAATTATATGATTTTATAAATTTTGCAGAATGATTTTTAAACATATTGCACAATTCTATTATATTATGCTTTTATAGCTATTGGAATTAATCTTATTGCTAATATATAGTAAAAGCCAGAAACCTATTCTGCTAAAGTTATATTATCACAATAAATATACCCATTATAATTAGTTTTGTCACTTTTAAATACTAAAACAAGGTTTCTAATTGGGACTTCATCATTATAAGGGTAATTTCCATCTTTTGAAAATGGAATTGAAATATGGTATTTCATAAGTTTTGTCCCTTCACTGTTTATAATTATTTCCCCTCCATCCACTGGGTCAATGGCCTGTTCTCCTGCCTGGTACCAGTAACCTGCACCATTTGGTATAGGACATGCAATAATGTCCAGGCTTCCTTCCGTAGCGTGTCCTGGTTCAAGATAAATATCAAGTCCAATTAACTGTATCTTTTTACTCTTTTCTAATGTCATATCTTCTTCTGGAAAAAACGGGCTGCTTATTCTTGCCCCATCCTCCCACTCATTGTTTGTGCCATCAAATGCCACAGGAAATTTTAATGCTGTTGTTTCCGCAATTCCTGTTGTAAAATCCTCATAATCAAGCTTGGATGTACCATCAGTTACCCAGCCTTCACGTGTCCCGCTTTCAAATGTAAATGGCATTGATACATATTCCCCAGGGTTATCAGGCAGTTTTGCCTTATACTTAATATCACCATTTGATGAAGAGAAAAATTCCACATTATCAATATAAATACTATTACATCCACCTGATGCCAGCAAAAGCATTATATGTCCAAGTGAATCAGCAGGTGAAGGTTTAAGTGGATTTAATGGGAATACTGCATGGCATATACTGTAACCATCTTTTAATGGCACAAAATTTTCCTTGCTAAACACCTTTTCCACAATAGCATCTCCCCACCATCCTGTTGCCTCACTCTGGATTACAGGCTTTATACATATATTGGCATTAGCCACATCTTCATTCTTTATAACCATGTCAAATGCCAGGTTCTGGTATATACCATAAGTAGTTCCAAGGTCTGATAAACGTATGCGGTTATCCCATATATTATCTCCTTGTATATTGCTGATTTTTAATGCATTACTAGATATAATCTCCTGTCCAAGTACAATATCCTGGTTAGGGCTTTCTGCATCTACAATACAATTATCTATTCCATTTTCAAAATCAACTGCAATTTCGCTTTCTGTGTATACAGGTGCCTCTTCACCCCTTATCCTGGCTCTTACATAATTTCCAGAAATAGAAAGAGTTTTGCTGTCCCATTCAGGAATCCCGTCACCATTTATATCTTCTGGTACAGATAGTGTATCTTTAGTACATGCTGCAGATATTTCATCTTTCTTTGCCATTGACCATGAACACCAGCTTATTTTATTCTTTTCAAAATAATTTAACCAGCGTTCCGCAAAATCAATATAAGGGCCTCCGTCACCAGTTGCTTCACTTGTACCCCATTCAGTACAAAATACTGCCAGGCCGTTATTAAGCGCTTCATCAATCTTTGCCCTGAGCCAGTAATCCTCTTCATCATCATAACCAGCATCATGTGTGCCAGCATAAAAATGTACAGTATACATTACAGATTTATCTTTAACAGGGTCACTAACAGGTGCATTAACAAACTGGCTCCAGCTGTCAGTACCACAAATCACAATATTATCTTTACTATCTGCATCATATTCCCTTATTGCTGATATTACATTTTCAAAATATGGCTTTAATTTACTGCTCCATGTCCCGGCAGCATTATCTTCATTACCAAGGCCGTTTGGTTCATTTGCTACTTCAAACAAAATATTGCTTTGGGCACCATATTTTTGGGACAAATATGCAAAGAATAACTGTGGGCCATTATATTCTGGATGTTTTTTTGCTATTTCGTAAAAAGGGCCTCCCTTTTTTGCAAGTTCAAGGCCTGCATCCAGATATGCTTCACTACATGGGTCTCCTGGGGAAAGTATATGCCAGTCTGCAATAACATACATTCCACGCTCTGTAGCAAGTTTAATCCCTTTTTCCATCCTGTCCAGTAACTCCTGTGGATGGCTGGCATATCCATCTTCTTGTACATACATTGCAAGACGTATAATATCACATTTCCAGTCATAAGCAAGCGCATCAAAAGCTTTTTCATTTAAAACCCAGTTTCCTTCTTCCCATTGCAGCCCGAATGTACTCATACCCTTTAACTGTACAGGATTGCCTTTGGAATCACAGAGCATCATCCTGTCAGGAGAAGAAGCATCTTTGTCATGGTCTGTATTACATATCTGCAGATTTCCATACTTTGGCTCTGTTTTTGTTACTGGTGTGCTTTTTTCTTTTACTACAACATTACAGACTGCTTTTTTAGAATGGTCTGCCACACTTTTTACTGTAATCCTGGCTTTTCCTTTCTTTATTGCTGCCAGTTTACCATTTTTACTAACTTTAACTATACCTGGTTTTGAACTTTTATAAGTTACCTTTTTACTTATATTACCTTTAACTGTAACTTTAACCTTTAACTGGTATGTAGAACCCTGGTTTAAAACCATGTCTTTTGTACCTGGTTTTACAATTTTAACATTCTTTACTTTTGCAGAAAGTGCTGCACTGGCAGAAACTCCCATTTCTCCTGAAAAAACAGACAGCACCATTATTACTGCAATTCCCTTTTTTATATATTTTATTATGCCATGTTTCATAATTATCATGCTCCTCTTCCTAATTTAATTATCAATATTATCAGATTGTAACTTCTGCCTGGACAGTATTATTTTCAGGAAATAAAGGAATTACACAGCCTTTAACAGGCTTTCCATTGACTGTTAATGACCATGTGCCAGTACGTATTACATGTATAATATATTGTGTCCCACGGAACCTGCGGTGTACAGTATATCCATTCCAGTTATCTGGAATACATGGAACAATACGCAGGCCATCATATTCTGGCTGGATTCCTAAAATTGCCTGGCTGGCAGATACAAAAGCCCATGAAGCAGTCCCTGTAAGCCAGCTGTTCTTAGCATGTCCAGGAGTTCCGGATGCACGTCCTGTTACAGTCTGGGAATATACATATGGTTCTGTTTCATGTATCTTGCTCTCTTCTTCCTCCAAATAAGCAGGGCATATACGGCGGTAAACATCAAAGGCCTCATTGCCACGTCCAAGGACTGCTTCACCACATACAATCCAAGGATTATTATGGCAGAAAACAGAACCATTTTCTTTAAATCCTGGAGGATAAGAAGATATTTCACCAAGTTCCAGATGATATTCTTTGTAACATGGGCCGAGGAGTTCAACACCATATTTTCCAAGAAGTCTTTTTCTTACAGAATCTAAAGCCTTTTCCATATGCCCGGTTTCTTTTCCTATACCAGCAAGTGAACAAAATCCTTGTGGTTCAATATAAATCTGTCCTTCCTTACATTCATGGCTGCCAACTTTGTTACCATATGCATCATAAGCCCTGATAAACCATTCACCATCCCAGCCATCTCTCAAGACTGCTTCTTCCATTTTCCTTACAGCTGTATATATCTGTCCTGACTCTTTTTCTAATCCCATACGTGCACATAATTCTGCATATCCAGACCCATATTTAACAAACATACCTGCAATAAATACAGATTCAGCTATAAAACCTTCTGATGGGCCAGATGTCTGGAAACTCTCCCCAGGTTCTTTTGAAAAGCAGTTTAAATTCAGGCAGTCATTCCAGTCAGCACGTCCAATAAGCGGCAGGCCATGAGGCCCAAGATTATGTAAAGTAAATTGTATGCTGCGGCGTATATGTTCCATAAGAGGTACTTCTGAACCAGTTACATTATCAAATGGTACTGGATAATCCAAAATAGAAAAATCCCCTGTTTCTTTAATATATGCACAAACAGCCCCAACAAGCCACAAAGGGTCATCATTAAACCCACTGCCTATATCATTATTTCCACGTTTTGTAAGAGGCTGGTACTGGTGGTATGTAGAACCATCAGCAAACTGTATAGATGCAATATCTATAATTCTTTCTCTGGCACGTTCTGGTACAATATGTACAAAACCATATAAATCCTGGCAGGAATCCCGGAATCCCATTCCACGTCCAGTCCCAGTTTCGTAATATGAAGCAGAACGGCTCATATTAAATGTAACCATACACTGGTACTGGTGCCATATATTTATCATACGGTTAAACTTCTTGTCACCAGATTCAAGCCAGAAATTACCAAGAAGTTTCTCCCAGTAATCTGCCAGTTCTTTTCTTGCCTGGTCTGTTGCCTCAAAAGATGCAAATTTTCCTAAAATCCTGTGTGCATCATCTTTACGGATAATACCAGGTGAAATAAACTTCTGGTTCTCTGGGTTAGTTCCATACCCTAAGACAAAAACAGCACGCACAGACTGGCCAGGTACAAGCTTGTAATCCAGGCGGTGGCAGGCAACAGGATACCAGCCTGTTGTAACAGACCCTGCCGAACGTTCCTCCCTTACCATCTGGGGTGATGACCAGTCCCCCATATGTCCAAGAAATGTATTACGGTCTGTGTCAAATCCCTGTGTCCTGGCATTAACACCATAGAAAGCGTAATGGTTTCTTCTTTCCCTGTATTCTGTTTTATGGTAAATAACACTGTCCTCTATTTCACTTTCAGCAATATTCAGGTTACGCTGGTAATTCTGGCTGTCATCAACAGCATTCCACAGACACCACTCCATACATCCATATAACTGTACTATCTTTATATTGTCTGTTTCATTAATAAGCTCAATATCATGTAATTCACAATTTTCCCCAAGAGGAACAAAGAAATTTGCCTTAACCCTTAAACCATCTTTTGCCGAATCAAAAAAAGTATATCCCATGCCATGATGACATTCATAATAATCCAGGCTGGTTTTAGATGGCAGAAACCCTGGATTCCAGGCTGGCTTCCCATGTTCTTTAATATAATAAAAGCGCCCTCCAGTATCACCTGGGACAGAATTATAACGGTATCTTAGCAAACGCTGCAGTTTAGCATCACGGTAAAAACAATATCCACCTAAAGTATTAGAAACCATGCCAAAAAATTCCTCACTGCCAAGATAATTTATCCATGGCAAAGGAGTCTCAGGAGTTGTAATAACATATTCCTTCTTTAAATCATCAAAGTATCCATATTTCATAATATCCCCCATGCCGCCTTTGGCGGTTCAAAATTGAAGTGTAATGATTGTTAACCAACGTTTTTGCTGGCTTATAATCATTTTTCAACCTACTCCCCCTGTGGATGTCAGGACAACATAACTATAATTTCATTCTGTCCTGATAATTCATCTGCCGGAATATAATTATCTGGCATCTTCTTTCCATTAATATATAGACTTTTAACCCCACTTTCGAGATGTAATGGGTTCTTTATTGTAATATCCAGGTGTGCCCCACGGAAATCTTTCTCAATAAAAATTTCTTCCCACTCTCCAGGAATTGCTGGCTCAATCCTCAGCCCATGCAGTCCAGGACGCATGCCAAGTATACCTTCTACACATCCAACCATAATAGTTGAAGCAGTACCTGTCAGCCAGTGGACATGTGAACGTCCGTAATAAGGACTTCCAGAAGCTTCTGTAAACTGTCCATGGCAGTATGGTTCCATCCTGCGTATTTCTGCATAGTCATTCATTGCTGCTGGTGCAGTTTCCATAAAATACCCAAAAGCCCTGTTACCATGCCCTCTAAGTGCTTCTGCAAGTATCAGCCATCCCTGTGGCTGTGAAAATATCCCACCATTTTCTTTAACATAACTGTTGAAACATGTCATCAGTGCACCTTCAAATGCATGGTCTTTATATGGAGGTGTCATAACCATTGCACCATATTTTGTATTTAACAGGCTGTATACACTCCCAAGTGCTTTGTCTGCCTGCCCGTCAGATGCCAGGCCGCTGATTACAGACCATGTCTGTGGATTAAGCCACATATTTGCTTCTGGGTCTGTGTGTTTTCCTATAACTTCCCCATTCTCCCTGAAGCCACGTATAAAACGGTCTTCATCCCAGCAAAGTGTCTGTATTGTTTCTCCAAGTTTTGACTGGTGTTCTTCCAAAAATACTATATATTCTTTGTCATTTTTTTCTTCTGCAATCTCTTTTAATATTGTAAACGCCAGATAGAACTGGAATGCAACAAATGTTGATTCACCATATTTTCCAAGCCTTAAACAGTCATTCCAGTCTGCATAAAGCCCTGCTGGCATTCCATGCACACCCATATTATCTAATGAAAAACTTATTGCACGTTTCAAATGTTCATATACAGTTCCTGTGCCTTTATTAGCAAAAGGCACTTCTTCGTCTATAAATGCAGTATCCCCGCTTTCAGCAATATATTTATAAACAGTTGGGAACAGCCATAGTGCATCATCTGCCCTGTACGCAGGATGTCCTGTTTCCTTAACATAAGATGCATCATCCAGAGTATCCTCATGTCCAGGGTTATGTGTATATTTAACAAGAGGAAGACCTGCACCATTATCAACCTGCGCAGATAACATAAAACGGATTTGTTCTTTTGCCATCTCTGGGGCAAGATGTATTATACCCTGTATATCCTGTACAGTATCCCTGTAACCATAACCATTGCGCAGCCCGCAGTAAACAAATGAAGCTGCCCTTGACCAAAGGAAAGTCATAAAACAGTTATATGCATTCCATATATTAACCATTGTATTAAATTCTTTGCTTGGTGTTTTTACATGAAAATGTGAAAGCTTGCTGTCCCAGTATGAACGTAAAGTTTCTATATCTTTCTTACAAGTTTCTTCCAGGTTTTCATATTCCTTAATAAGCTTATCTGCATCTGCGTCTGGTTTCTCACCAAGTATAAAAGCAACCTGCTTTGATTCTCCTGGCTTTAATACAATTTTTGCTGACAGTGCCCCACAGCTGTTACAGTTATAATTAAGCTTATTTCCCAGGTTTCCAGATTCAATACCTGCCGGGTTTCCAAAGCCACGGTATTTTCCAGTAAATTCATCAAGGTCACCACAATAAGAAGACACTTCTGCCCCACAGAGCCCAAAGAAACGTTCTATCTTCCCTTCTTCATTTTCATTGATTACCTGCTGTATCCTGTTACCACGGAAATATGTACGTGATATAAACAAAGTATACTGGAGGTTTACAAGGTCCTGTTCATAGTTTGGTTCATTGGTAAAACCAGCAAAACCACTGATTGTAAGTTCTCTTGTCTTTCCAGAATCATTTCTTACAATTACATTCCATACTTCATGTTCCTTTCCAAGAGGCACATAATACAACACTTCTGAATGAATTTGTGAATAATCTGCTTCCATCTTGGTATATGCTATTCCATGCCTGCATTCACTTTTATACAAAGAAAGGTCTTTGCCAACAGGCTGCCAGGAAGCTGACCAGTAATCTTCCTGTTCATCATCCCTTATATAAATATATCTTCCAGGCTGGTCAGAATTATTAAAATAATAACGCAGTATGCGCCCGTTTGCCCCAGACTTACGGAAACTATAACCTCCAGCATTATTTGAAATAATTGCACCATAGTCAGTTGAACCAAGATAATTTGCCCATGGTGCAGGGGTATCTGGCTTTGTTATTACATATTCCTTTTTTTCATCATCAAAATAACCATACTTCATAATAATTTATTCTCCTTTCACCGCTTACAACAGAAAGTCCGCCCTGTTCCTGTGCAAAACCTGATTTTTCTACAAGCCATTTAACATAACACATAGATGCAATCTGCTCATCTTTAGAACTGTTACAGTTAATTCCATAACAATAATCAGGGCCTGCTGCTGCATACTGTTTACCATCTACTGTAATTGGAAATGCCATATACCCAATATCATCTGGATGGCTGCCAGCTGCCTGTGCCTGTACAGAAACCCATGAACCAAGAACCATACATCCTATCTCACCATTATTAAGCATTCCCTTGCTGCCTTCCCAGTCAGTTGTAGTAGGGTCATCTTCTGTAAGCCCTCTTTTAACTGCTTCATAAAGTGTGCTATAAACAGCATATGGTCCAGTACCGTTTCCTCTGTCTGAAAATGGGTCTTTGCCTTTCACAAGGCCTTTATTAACAAAGTCTGCATCACCTGTTGCGCCACCATCTATATATGCGTCCCACGCTGTCATTGTCCATCCTGCTGAAAAGTTTGTATATAGTGGTGTTGCATCTGTATTATCATCAATTTTCTGCAAAGCTTCTAAAAATTCATCTGGTGTTTTAGGCAGCTCTTCTACACCAGCTTTTTCAAATACTGCCTTGTTATATACAATTCCTTGTACATTTGACATAGAAGGTATTCCATATACCTGGCTGTCATATGCATAATTATTAAGCATATCTTTTTCATAAACTGTACCAAGGTCATCCCTGCTGCCAAAACTTATAAAATAATTCTTAAGTTCGCTTTTATCCACAGTAGGAGGAATCATACATATATCTCCCCAGTCTCCTGTAGAAAGCCTCATGGTAACATCATTGGCATAATCTGTAATCCCTTCATATTCAATATTAATATTAGGATACATTTTCTGAAATTCAGTTATATAATCCTTAAGGGTAGTATCTACAATATCTGTCTTATGGGTCAGGCATGTAATGTCTGCTTTGATATCAGTGTAGTCTTCACCCAGTTTAATCTGGCTATATTGTACCTCTTTGCTTACATCATCACTTTTTCCGCTGTCTGCATTATTGTCTTTTCCACATCCTGCAAGTGAAACTGCCATAGCTGCTGTAAGCAGCGCAGCAGTTGTTTTCTTTATCATTGCTTTTCTCATGTTAAACTCTCCTTTTCTTATCAGGTTATTAAGCTATTAAGGTTTATTAAATCTTTAATTAATGATTTTTTAAATTAACTTTATAAAGCACAAGCTCTATAAAAATTACCGGAAGTCCCATTATATCTATAGTTTTAAAGACTTTCCCGCTCTCCAGTGTAATTTTCTCCATAGCCTCCTTTTTATCATTTAGGACATTTAACACACTGGTTATACTAATATTCCTAAGTGATTAATTAAACTTTTATAAGTTAACTAAACTATATACTATTTTGTTTATTAAATCAAGTTTATTTTATTTATTTATCTTGATTAAATTAATTTTCGTCACTTTATATAATAT
>VSNJ01000091.1 GCA_009774235.1 Lachnospiraceae bacterium | reverse complement strand
CAGCCAAAAGGGGAAACGACAATTCCCCTTCGCAAGCTGCGCTTGCTACCCTTTAGTGAACTTTGCGTTCAGATAAAAGCCAAAGTACGGCTTTTATCTGCCCACAAAGTCTATCCATGCGCCCCACTACCCTGTCGGCAGAATGTAGGTGTTGCGTATGGGTAATGTCACGAAACAGGCAAGCACACGTTTCTCCATAGTCAGGCGGAGCAAAGGGCAGTCAGCAGTCGAGAAAGCGTCCTATATCAGCAGAAGCGTTCTTGTCAGCGAGTTTGACGGGCAGACCTACCGCCCGAAATACCATGAGGATTTAGTGCATAGCGAAATCACTCTCCCACTCAATGCGCCCAAAGAATATGCAGACCGAGCCTCCTTATGGAACTCTGTTGAACTGTCAGAGAAAGGGCAGAAATCACAGCTTGCGAGAATGTTAAAAGCGTCACTCCCCAACGATTGGAGTTATGAACTTGCGGAGGCGGCACTCACTTATGCGGAGGTGAAAGCACTGGCTACCGGAAACCCGTATATAAAACAAAAAATGGATCTCGACATTCAGGTATCCAAGCTGAAACTGATGAAAGCGAACCACACCAGCCAGAAATACCGCCTTGAGGACAATATCGCCAAGCATTACCCGCAGCAGATAGCCATTCTGAAAGAGAGAATCAGCGGCATGACAGCGGACATTCAGACCGCAAAAGCAAACCTGCCGGCAGATAAAGAGCAGTTTTTTATGAAAGTCGGGGATAAGGCTTATACGGATAAAAAAGAAGCTGGGGCTGCCCTTGTGGAAATGTGCAAGGAGATGAAAACGGTCAATGTGCCTGCAACGGTAGGGGAATATGCCGGGTTTAAGATGGCGGTGTCCTTTGATTCGTTCAACCACAAATTTGTGATGAACTTAAAAGGGCAGCTTTCACATAACCTTGAGATCGGCTCTGACCCGCTCGGCAACATTGCCCGTATCAACCATGCGCTGGAATCTATGCCGAAACAGCTTTCCGAAGCGCAGACAAAACTGGAAACGGTGGAGCGCCAGCTTGAAACTGCCAAAGTGGAGGTTGAAAAACCATTTGCACAGGAAGCGGAGCTTGCGGAGAAGCTGGAACGCCTTTCTGCCTTAAATGCCCTGCTCAACATGGACGAAAAGGGAGATGATGCGCTCGGCATGGACGATACACCGGAGGAAGAAAACGAAGGACAGGAAACTTCTGGACATAATGTCAATCATTCTGCAAGGCAGAATGATTTGAAGTTGGGGCAGGAGGAAAAATCGGAAACAGGGGAAAGCGTTGCAGACGCACAAGCACCATACCCGGTAGAAAATGCAGGACATAATTATGCGGTGGACAATGGCAGTCCGCAGGGGCTGAAACTTACGGCTGGAATGGCTGACAAGCTCGTACAGAGAGCATCGTTAAGAGAAAAGCTGAAGCGTTCAAGGCGAAAGCTGCCGGAACTGAAAAGCAGGAAAACAGAAAAGAAAAGGGGAAGGAGGTAACGATGTAGGCTTAAAAAATTCATAAAAATTTTGTTGCAAAAGCGGCTATAAAACCGTACAATATAAACAGGGAAGTATGTATGATGTAAAATAAGCCATACTAACAAAGGAGGTGTTTTTTATGGCAACTTCAAGTATCACAAAAAATTTTGTCATTTCCGGTGAGAAACAGGTGGAAATGTTTGCTGATGCAATAGAAGCGTCTGCCAATGACCGCCCTGTTCGTATTCCTGTTGCTGCAAGGTTTGTAAAGGGAGAAGCGGAACTGATAGAGTTTATGGAGAAAAGGGAGAAAGCGAATAGTGGAAACAGATAAATTTTTAGTTACCAATATCCGCCAGTACCTTAACAGTGATAATCCAAAGCTCGGAGAGGATAAACTGGTTCAGGAACTCTCCGGGTTTTCCTGTCCAAAGAATTGGGATATTGAAAACTATTTGAAGAAAAATGCAATAGAATTTACAAAAAAGAACCAATCCGTTACATATCTTGTATTTTCCTTAAAAAGTATGGCATTAGTTGGATATTTTACCATAGCATTGAAACCTCTGACGGTTCGTGGTGAAAGGGTAAGCAATACAATAAAAAGGAAAATTATGCGTGTCAGTGATTTTGACAGCCGGACACAGACATATACCATGTCAGCATACTTGATTGCACAGCTTGGGAAAAATTATTCAGATGGCAGGGATAAGGAAATTACGGGTGCGGAGCTTCTCGAACTGGCTTGGAGCGTTATTGAGGATATGCAGTATATGGGCGGCGGAATTGTGGTATTTTTGGAGGCAAACAATGAGGAAAAACTGCTGTCATTTTATCGGGACAATAAATTCCGACAGTTTGACACCAGACTGACAGCATCAAAAGAAGCAGAACCGCATGAGCTGGTACAGCTTTTAAGGCTGCTCTGATTAAAATTGAATAGCAACAGTAACTTTAGGTGCATGGTATAGAAAAATCAATATCCATGCACCTTTTTTTTGGGGATACCGTCCTGTAACGATTCAGGACGGTATTTTTGCGCATAAAAAGAAAGGAAAATAAATATGACAGATACAAAACAGTCCACAGAGGAAAATGATGTAATAAAACAGTTCATGGAGCTGCTTAACCAGCAAAACATGGGGGAGCAGTCACAGGACTTCATGGAGCTTTTCAGGTTTGCGGCGGGTATGCAGCTACAGCTTGCTGTGATGGCGGACGAGTTGCAGGGCGTCAGACAGCAGCTTGAACAGTTGCAGGAAAACCAGCCGAAGTCCTTTAAAGAAAACCTTATGGATAAGGTGGAGCGCCTTCAGGAGAAAATCACAGATTTATCAGAACGCCTTTCGGCAGTAAAAGACCATTTAGTGGAAACAGCGGCGCAGGCGGTCAATGCCTTTAAGGAAAAAGGGAAATCGGAGATGTGCAAAATTGTCCAGAAAGGAATTTCCGGCATGAAGTCGGCGCTTGAAGATTTCCGGGAGCGTTTGACAGAAACAATGCTGGACTTCCAAAAGACAGCCAACCAGATAGACAGCATCGGGGATGAATTAAAGCAGATCGGGAACAGTGTTTCCAACGTGGGCAGGCTGTTAGCCGGAAAAGGAACGGAAGAAGTAACTGACGAAAAAACGGGTGTCGGTCTGACAAGGGCAGTTAATAAGCCTGTGAAAAAGGCGGTGGAAAATCTGCAAAAAGGGATTGCTTCCGTTGATAAGGCATTTGAAAAGCTGGACAGGCTGTCTGACCGTTTTGATGTAGGAAAAGAGGCGGAGAAAGGCGGCAGGGAGTCCCTAAAGGACAAACTTTCACAGATGAAAGCAAAAACAGGCCAGCAGAAAAAAGCGCCGGAGTTGGACAAGGCAAAAACAAAAAGCAAGGCAGAATGTTTATAAATATCAATAAAAATATCCAGAGTGGGAACAGACAGGGAAACCTGTCTGTTTCCTGCTTTTATGGAGGAAAAGGAGAAATAACCATATGGCAGATGCAAAAACTGAAAAACAGAAAGTAAAAGAGATCACTGACAAGCTGGAGGAGGGGTTAAAGGAACTTTTTGAAAGCGAAAAGTATAAAAATTACCTCTCCACCATGTCAAAATTCCATAATTACAGCTTCAACAACACGCTCCTGATAGCCTTACAGCGCCCTGATGCCAGTTTAGTCGCAGGATACCAGGCATGGCAGAAGAATTTCAACCGCCATGTAAAAAGAGGGGAAAAGGGAATCCGTATCCTTGCCCCCGCCCCTTATAAAATTAAGGAGGAACGGGATAAATTAGACCCTGTGACCGGGGAGGTCATGCTGGATAAGGACGGTATGCCGCAGACGGAGGAAGTCGAGGTTAAGATTCCCGCTTTCCGTGCCGTGTCCGTGTTTGACGTATCGCAGACGGACGGTGAACCACTTCCGGAACTGGAAGCAAAAGAACTTTTATCCACGGTGGAGGGATATGAGGACTTTATCAGGGCAGTTACCCATGTAGCCCCTGTCCCAATCGGTTTTGAGGACATTCCCGGCACTTCAAAGGGCTATTTCAACATAGGGGAAAACCGGATTGCAGTGCAGGAGGGAATGAGCGAAAGCCAGACATTAAAGACAATGGTGCATGAAACAGCCCATTCCATGCTGCACAATAAGGAAGTCAACAGGGAAGATATTCTTGCGCCTGCAAAGGACAGGAATACCAAAGAGGTGGAAGCCGAGAGTATAGCGTTTACAGTTTGTAACCACTTCGGCATAGATACCTCTGATTATTCCTTTGGGTATATTGCAGGGTGGAGCAGTGGGAAGGATATGAAAGAGCTGAAATCTTCCCTTGACACAATCCGCAGGACATCATCGGAGCTTATCACAGGCATTGAGGAACAGCTTAAAGAGTTGCAGCGTGACCGGGAAATCATGCAGGAACAGTCACAGGAGTTTATTCTTGCGGTATCCAATACGGAGCGTTCCCATTTTGACATTGCAAGTGTTAAGGGCATGGAGGGAGCGGAGCTGATGGACAGCCTGCTTGCCATGAAGGACGCAGACCGGGAGAATGTGGAAGCCTACTTAGAGAGCAGGGGCGCATGGGTTACACATTTGGGAGATGACAGGTCGGAGGAAGTAGAGGAATTTCATGTAGATTACATCTATGATACTGACACCCATGCGATAACAGATGTCAAGTATGCGATGGAGATGGACAGGAAAGCCAGTGAGCCAGTCAAAGACAGTGACGTGGTTCTGAAAATCATGTACGGGGAAAATGACGGATATGAGATTGACAAGATTACCAACATGACACGGGAGCAGGCGATTGACCTTGCCTATAAGCTGGCGGCTTTGGACGGGAACGAGTGGGATGGGAATATTCAGGATTTTATGAAGGAAAACGACGCTGAATATGTGCCAATCATCGTAAAAGACGGTAGGAACAGCGGTATGCCGGAATTTTTTGATATTGCGGTGGATTTGAAGGCAGAGGAAGTTACCCTTGAAGAAGAATTATCCGGAATGGAATATGCAGCATCCATCATACACCGTCTGGAACATGGGAAAGGCGTGTTTTCCCCTGATGAAAGAAACCTGATTGTAAATTATGGCTACAAGCTGGATGATTATGAGAAAACAAAGGAGCTGGCGGATATGCTGGCATACAGGATTGAAAATGAGCCTGCCAATGCAGCGCTGACAGTCATTGACGCACAGGCGGAAATTGATGCGCTTCCCGATGGCATGATTGGTCTGTCGGAAATGCACGGATACGGCTACACATGGGAAGAAATGCTTCCGCTTACAAAAGAAACGGCATTGGAACTGTTTGACCGTGACCTTGCCGTTTACCAGCTCCATAAGGACGGTTCGGAAACCTTAATAGAGGATAAAGAGCAGATTACGGGGCATGAGGGCATTTTCGGCATTGAAAAGAGCGATTGGGAGAATGAGAGGGAACTGCGCTCCATGCAGGCAGAGCTTGCGGAAAGCGGCGCAAACAAGCAAGCACAGCTTTTGTATGGCAGTTCTGATAAGTACGGCATTTACCAGTTAAAAGACAATCCGGAGCTTCGTGATTTCCACTTTGCAGGCATAGAAGCCCTAAAGAGCAGGGGCATCATAAAGGACAATCTGGATGCAATAAAACCGGAAAACTATAATCTGGTCTATGTGGGAGAACTGTCGGAATTATCGAAGGACTTCATAAGGTTGCAGACACAGGGGGATAAGCTGGAGGCGCTTTATGAGAAATTCAACATAGACCACCCGGCAGATTATAAGGGGCATTCCCTTTCTGTCAGTGACATTGTGGTGCTGCATGAGAATGGGGAGAACAGCGCACATTTTGTGGATTCGGTTGGGTTTACCATGCTCCCTGATTTTCTGCGTAAAATGGAGGGCATAAAAGAGCAGGAGGCAGATAAAGCGGAAAAAGGGCTTACCAATGAAGAAAAACAATTCCTTGAAACAGACAATGCGCCTCTGATTGCAAAGAATTTTCTTGCATGGGATGAGATTGAAGATTTGGGATACCGTTTTTTTGAGGACGGGTATATTGATAAATTTAAGCCGGTTGAAAAAGCATTGTTTGGTGACGGCTTAGTATCAGATGATACCATACATGACATAGCCCGCCGTATGCAGGGCGGTGAGGATATCCGTGAGGAACTTGCAAAGGCTCTCATCGGCGGTCATGAGAGGGTAATAGAAGCAGACGAAAATGATGGTGTTGCTGTATTATTTGGCAGGGATGCCGTGACGGTTGCTTTTGGGAATGCCGAAAAGCAGATTTCCTATGAAGAAATGGGAACGGCTTTTCTCGGTCTGATGGAAAGTGAGTACAAAAAGATTGAGCAGGTAAGAGCCGCTGATGGGCAGGAGGAAGAAATTGCGGAAAGTGCCACTTCTGGACATAATGTCCAAAAGTTAGAAACGGAGCAGTCAGAGCCGGAGAAGCCGGCAGAAGCACCGAAATTTGAGGATATGGAGGAAGGTGATGAGATTATTGACCTCGGAGATGAAACGGATCAGGTGCTTGCGGAGATGAAGCAATCCTTAGAGGGCAGGCAGGACACTTCTGGACACGATGTCAATCTTTCTGCAAAGCAGAAAGATTTGAAGTTAGAAACAGAGCCGGAGGAAATGGCGGAAACGGAACTTGCCTTTCAGATAGCAGACCGCTTCATCAGCATACAGGAAACGGACGGCGGTTATGACTATTCCATTATGGGTACTGACTATAAAGAGATAGACGGCGGAGTTTATGATAACCCTGATGTCAGCATAAGGGAAGCCCTTAACAATATAGTGGAGGATTTGAGAGAAAATCCATTTGACAACGGTGCAGGGGGGAATATTGGTGACGATGATGAGCTGATACCGATTGATTATGATGGATTGATGGAAAAGGTGGAAGCCGCAAACCGCATTGAACCGCAGGCACAGGGAAATGTAGTTGAAAATTTCAAGGCAAAGACGAATGAGCTGTTCCATGAGATCAGCGAAATGAACCCGGCAGAGATTGAGGAAGCCGTAAAACGCCATGTGCAGGCAAAGATTGATGAATATGCCATTCAGGCGGAAATTATTGATGTGGCGGTAGTCGGGAGCCGGTGCCGGGGCTTGGAGCGTGAAGGCTCTGACCTTGATGTGGCAGTGGAGCTTTCCACCAATGAGCGTGAGGACGATTTGTTTAATGCTTTTAATAATTGTGACGGGATTTCCATCGGCGGCATAAAGGTTGACATCAATCCAATCACTGCACAGCGGACAGGCACTTTGGAAAATTATCTCCCACAGGTGGAGGACTATCTGGAGGGAGTGCGTGAAGCAAGGGAAAAAGAGCCTGTCAGCATCTTTAATATCCGCATGAATGACGAGGAACGGTGGTTTAAGAATACCAGCGGGCTTGATGCGGAGGGGCTGTGTAAAGCCTATGCGGAATGTGACAAGCCATTTGTGGAAATGGGAAAATACGGGGAATGGATAAAAGCGGCAGACCATGCTTCTATCGAGCAGGGGGACAGGCTGGACTTCTCCATAGAGTTCAATGAGGAAACAGACCAGATTACCATATTTGACGGGGAAAACTTTACATACAAAGGACTGCGGGAAACTTTATTCCCGGAACAGGCAGAACCGGAAGTGACGCTGACCGTTGCGGAGTGCGGAGAGTTCCACAGCATGGGCGAATTTTATGAGAATATCCCTACCGTGGAGGAGGCTGTCGCAATCTGGAAGCAGATACCGCCGGAGCGCATGAACGGTATCCCTGCAATCGGCATCAATATCCATACACCGGGAACGGAAGTGTTTGAAGATGTGGGGATAGATATTTTATCCGGGAAAAGGATTGACCTTGATATTTTAGAGTTTATCCCTGACATAAAAAACAGCCCGCAGGCAATGGAAGTCATTGCGGAGCTTGTGGCCAAGGCTATGCCTTTAATGCCGGAAATGGAGATAGACGGCAATATGGGTGAGGAATTTGAAGCAAAGGTATGGGAGAAGCGTATGCCTGACCTGACGCCTGCCCAACAGCTTGCGGTGGAGCTTGACCGTTTTACTTATGATTATGATACCGCCGTTTACCATGACAACAGCAGAGCATGACGGAGAATGTATCAGAGCTTGCAGATGCCTTAAAGCAGGGGGATACACAGGATATTGCACTGTGGCTTGCTGATATAGCTGCGGATGGAACGGAGCCGGAAGAAAGCAGGCGGGCTAAGGAGCTGCTTGAAAAGCTGACGGAATACAAGCCCCTTGCAAAAATTGAAGAAATGGAAGAACAGAATTACAACATGGTCGATAATGTGCTGAATAACGGTGCAGGGGAGAAAGCGCAGAAAGAGGAAAACAGGAAAGCACAGGACAAGCCGACAGAAAAACCGTCCTTAAAAGCCCGCCTTGCGGAGAAAAAGGCACAGGTGGCAGGACAGGGCAGGGAGCAGGAAGAAAATATAAAAAATAAGCAGAGGGAGATGTAAGGATATGGATACAATATTTAACGTGGAAGAAAGCAATTTAATCTGCATATTTGCAGGGGAAGGCAGGAATGAGGTCATAAAGGATATTGAGAGGGCTTTGCCGTACCTTGAAGATACGGATATGGCGGAGCTGTCCGGCAGGGTAATCGGAAAGCTGCGGGGTATGACCGATGAAGAATTTGCACAGCTTGAACTGACAGAAGCAGAATAAAACAAAGAAAAACAGGTTTTTCTTGCCCGTTCTGTTTACGGGCAGGGGAAGCCTGTTTTTTGATTGGTTCAGCCGAATTAATATTATCTGGTATACCAGTGTTTATATGAGAGGTATGTAGACAGCATACTTCTTTTTTTATAATTTCGCTGTGGTGAAAATAGAAATATTGTGATAGAATTGATTTAATCTGGAAATTGCAGAGAGCGTGAGAATACATTTCCGGTCATACTGAAATTTAATTTCAGCAATATATTCAGTAGTAAAGGAAAGCGCTAATTCGTAAAGGAGTGTGGAGAAATGACAGTAGATATTGCTGTTTGTGATGATGATGGCAAAGATTTAAAGAGTGTTACGGATATACTCAGGGATATTTTTGTTGAAAATAATGATAAATACAGCCTGCAGTCCTTTCAGTCTGCATCTGATATGTTAGAAAAAGTAAATAAGATAGATATTGCTATATTAGATATTTCGATGAAAGGAATGAATGGAATTGATTTGGGCAGGGAATTGAAAATACGATTTCCAGAGTTAAGGGTAATATATATGACAAGCTATGAGCAGTATTGTATGCAGGCGATTAACAAGGTTCATGCGTTTTCGTTCTTATGTAAGCCGTTGGAAAAGGAAGAAGTTAAAATTCAGTTAGAAGAATTAGCAAAGGAAATAAAACAATCGGACGGCAATCCGGAAAAAGTATTTTATAAGGTTTCTGACAGCAGTGGAAAGGAGTATCCGTTTATAAAGTTAAAATTGTACAGCATCGTCTTTTTTGAGTATATTAAGACAAAACGAAGGATAGCGATTGTGCTTGAAAATGCGGTATATGAATGCACTTATGTGATAGAACAGCTTGCAGATGAGTTAGCGGACTATGGATTTGCAGTCAACTGTAGGGGGAATTTGGTTAATTTGCGGCATATCTCAAAAATAAAGGGATATGACATTCATATGGACAACGGCCAAATTCTTGCACTGTCGCAAAAAAGGGTTGCTGAGTTTAAAGAAAAAATGAATGAATTTATACATAGCCATGTTTGAGGAGATAATTTAGATGGAGAATATAATACTATATCTTTGTTCCTGTTTATCCTGTTTTATTATTGTAACAATTCTTTATGGATTTATGGATGAAAGATACAATAGGACATTTGCAAATAAATATATTTATATTGGAATAGAATTAGGAATGACGTTTGGAATTGCAGTTGTTAATTTGTTCCATAATGAAATACTAAATATCACTACGTGGATTGTAGGAGTGGGTTTTGCTGCATATGTACTATATTATGAGGATTTTGTAAAACCTGTAAAAAGGGTATTGGAATGCGAGATTTCTATGGGGGTTATTTCAATTTGTGAATCACTTGGGGTAGGTTTGACAGATTGGCTTTTGGAATTATTGGATATTGAAATTAAAGCAGATACTATGCTGGTATGCTTAGAAACCGCTTTTTCAAAGATTATTATGATATTTTTGTACTTTATGGCGGTTGATAAATTGATGAAGAAAAGACCAGCTCCTTTTACTAAATTGCAATATGTTTTTAATTGTATTATTTTAGGGTATACATTTATTGACATTATTGTTATTGTAGATAATATGAATAATAGACCTAATAATTACTTTTTGGTGCTTAACCTTGGATGTATTGTGCTGGCTGATTTGTTTATGCTTTATCTTATTAAGGTAATGAATGAAAAAAGTTTTTTGGAATATGAGGTAAAATCAATGGAGAAGCAGGCAGATTTGCAATATAAATATTATGTGAGGCAGGAACAGAAATATAATAAAACACTGGGGCTGTTACATGATATCAATAGACATATTAAATCCATTGAACAGTTATATTTGAATGGCGATACAAAAGCTGCAGTGGAGTATACAAAGCAAATTAGCGGAATGCTCCAGCCACTCATAACGGTTAAATATACCGGAAATCCTATTTTGGATATATTGCTGGCAGATTATCTGTCCGTTATGGGTGAGAGACAGATAGATTTTGATATTCAAGTTGATAATGTAAAAATGGATTTTATGGATGCTATGGATATAACTACAATATTTGGAAATCTGCTTGATAATGCAATGGAAGCCTGTGATAATATTGACAACGATAAAAAAATTTTTTTGAAAATTGATGCATACCATGAGATGATTTCCATACGGATTGAGAATAATTGCACGGCTGTTAAATGGAAAAATGGGGTTCCAGTTTCAGAAAAGGGGCAAAATCATGGGATGGGACTGTTGAATGTCAAACGCAGCATAGAAAAATATGATGGAAGTATAAAGCTGAAAGAGGAAGATAAAAAATTTATTGTAGACATATTCCTAAATTCTTAAAAGAGCAGAAATGCTCTTTTTTTAGTAAAATCTGTACCTCGTGCAAAAAATCTGTACCTCGTGCATTTACTCTTAACTTAAATAATTTATTATGCGATATTATAATTGTAATAATTTTATAATGGGAGGTGTCATTATGGGTAAAATGAAACAGAATGTTTTAAGATTGATTTCTAAGGTAGCATTAGCGAATGCGAGAAAGGAGATATATAATTATGAGAGTGGAAAATAACTTTAATAATCAATATGTTAATACGATATCGGATTCCTCTGGCAGACGTAATAGCCATACTGATAAAATGGCAGCAGATTCTTTAGTAGATGATGGTATCAGCATGGAAATTTCTGAAAGAGGGCGTGCACTGGCTGGAGAAATGGAACCATTTTTGGATACTTATGAGACTACTCGCACTTTACTGAAAGGTACTGGTCATATAGGGAGCGAAAAAATGATAAATGGTGGTTTTACCGATGTTTTAGCGGAAAATTATCAGAATGAATTACAGAGAATTAAGGAAAATTATTCCGGTAAAGAATATGACAGGCAGCTTGCAATCCTTGATAAAGCATATGAGGAGGCGGCTCAGAGTGTTTCCAGAGGCTATGTAAAACAGTTAAAAATATTAACGGGAGATATTGTCATAAAACCCCAGACAGGTATTTCCTATTCTACAGAGGCAGAAGCAGAGAAGGCTTATCAAGCAAATCTGGAAAAGGATGGGAAACGTAAGTCTGTAATTGATTCAGGTTCGTCAGATACGATACTTGATGATGTTAAAAACATATTACTCCAACTGAAAAATACGGCTTTGAACCAGCAGGATAAGAAAAATAACATTTGGGGAAATTTTATGTCGTATGCGGATATTAAAAAACTCGGTTCCTATCTGAAAAATGCTACATATAAAACCGATGGTATTTCTGATTTTTCTAAATCACTTTTGGAGAAATATGCCGCTAGGGGAGATAAATAGGTGATAGAAAGTTATGTTTATATAATTCTTAAATCCCTATAATATCAAACATTGCTGTTGTTCTTTAGAAGGACAGCAGCAATGTTTTAAGAACTGTAAAACATAGTGATTAACTGTAGAATTTATTGAAAGAAGATACTATAAACGAAAAGATTAAAAAGTGTTGCACTAATGTTGGCTTTGAGTAAATTTATTTGGAGGTGGCAATGGCTATGAAAAGATTTACGAAATTATTAGTAACATGTTTTGTGGCTCTGCTCCTGTGTGGCTTTGGCGGAGTTACTGCAAATGCACAGACAATAAACGAATCAGAACCAAATGATTCAAAGGAAACGGCACAGACTATATCTGCAAACAGAGAAACGGCGGCAGGATGTGTAAGTGGTTCTCATACAGGGCAGTATGTTGTGGAGGGAACTACAAGCATTAACGATTCTGACTGGTACAGAGTTTATCTGAGTGCAGGGACACAGTATGTAACTTGCAATGGTTCAGCATTTGAGTTCTATATTTATAATGCTGATGGCAGGCTGTTTGATAATGCAACATACAACAAACCAGGGTTTGGTGCATCAGCATATGAATTTACAGTATCTTCGGCTGGATATTATTATGTTGAAGTCATTGGATTGTCTTCATCGTCCGTAAGTTATAAGATTGCAGTGGGTGGTCCTACATATACATTAGATGATTACACGGTTTCATTAGGGAAGGCTACATTTGATTACGAAGATTTATATGCAGAACTGCCATTTGAAAACTTTTCATTTCCCGATGATGCCATAGCATATACTATATCTATTAACGGCGTATCTTCTTCCTCAACAAATGGTGTTACAATAACCAACAGTCGAAGTAGCAGCAAAATTTCAATGTCGGCAAGCAACCTGACTAAAACAGGGTTGGTATATTCAAATATGCCAATGTGTGCAACATGGGAAGTTACATTTAAGTACAAAAAGAGTACGACAATTTCACCTCGGATAACATTCTATTATGTGTATCCTATTACTTTTTAAGAGATAGGAGGTGTATGTATGGCATTGAATGTTGGAAATGTATCAACAAATAAAGTCGCTTTTATAAGCAATTTAGTGGCAAAAGACAGCCAGAATCAGTTTTCTGAATCTGCTTCTGACAGTCAGCCCTCAAAAGCTGGCGGCGTGGATCATGCAGCCGATGGCGTTATTTTTATCAGGGAGAACAATGTTTTTTCAAAAACGTACACTGCCAATGGAACGATGATAGGCGGAAAATCAGGAAAAAACTCAAAGTATTCCGCAGAGGAGATACTGTCGGAAATTAACAGATATGCGGATGAAAATGAAGCATATGTAATATGGCACAGTGGGAACAGGCATTGGCTGCAGGGGACAAAAAATGGGAAGGCTGTTGGAGATAAAAAATACTTTGATTTGGACAGCCTATATGCAGCATTGGGAAAAAGCAGTCCTAAAAGGATGTCCTTGAAAGAGAATGCGGTGCTTTTTGATAATAATTCGTACTATAAATTTAAGGGGAAAGATGGAAAAGAGCATACCATGCTTTCACTCGGTGGAGTACTGTGTACAGGTCTTTTCAGAAATAATTCCTATGACAAGGAAGCAGCGGACTATGCCGATTTCTGGAATTGTCTGAGCAAGAAGAATCCGTCTGGCATCTCTGGAAGGTTTGGCAATGAAGAAATTAGGGAGAGGCTTGCGGATGCGGGCATACAGGGCGGATTTTTCACCGTAACGGTAGGCGGTCGCACAGCGACACATTATTTGTCGCAGGGAAAGAATACGGCGGCTGTACACAGTAAAGAGCAATATGATAAAAGATATAATATACTGACTAACGGACAGTTTTTTGCGTCTGATAAATTCAAGCCGGGGCAGACTGTAACAGTTGGAGGAAAAGAGTATATCCTGAACCAAGAGAAAAAACTGGATATTAAATATGGTGAGGATATATTTGATATTCAGGCTGAAACCCTAAATTGAATGTTATGTCTGGATAAAGAAAAAATGAAATCAGGAGGGTTAGTTATGGCAATGGAAATTACAAACAACTATAACGCATATGAGAATGTCTATGCAACACAGAAACAGCAGACAGAAAAGAAACAGGCTGCATCAGGAAAGGAAACGTCCGAAACGGTGTATACACAGAAAAATTCCAGAGCAGGAAATGACAAGGCGAGAAGTACGGCAGGATATGCAAAGGAATTGGAAAAGTTTGTTCCAAGTGTGGAGTTCCGTGTAGGGACTGCCTGTGTATCTGCCCAAAGCGGCAAGTCCCTGACCGTTAATCCCAAACTTTTGGAAAAAATGCAGAGTGATCCCAAAACAAAGAAGGATATAGAAGACATGATAAAAGGCGTTGAGTCTATGTCTAAATTGGCAGAAAGCTTAACGAAAGCCAGTGGCTGGACTATAGTGTATCAGCACAGTTATATTGACGAGAACGGAAAATATCATTGTAGAATGCAAACCAGAAACGATGGTATGTTAAAGTTAAGCGATAAGCTTCGAGAAGAAAGGAAGAAAAATTCTGAAAATTTGATTGAAAACACAAAAGAAAAGGCGGCAAAAAAGTGGGAAGAATTACAGGAAGCGTCAGAAGAAAATAAAACGGAAACAGAGGATAAGAAAACAGACGGAGAGCAGGAAAAATCAGGCATTATCACTGTAAAGGAAAATACGCTGATGGAAGAAGTGGAACAGATGCTTTTAGAGAAATTGGAAAATTCTGAAAATGGAGAAATTAACCTTAATGACGATGATATACGGATGATTCTTGACGCAACAAAAGAAGGAGCGCAAGGACAGACGAATAAGGTTAAAAATCCAGTTATGACAGGGAACAATTTTGATATGCAGATATAAGCTAAAGATAGTTGCAATTCAGCCACATAAATATAAAGTAATGTCATGTAATAATTTAAGTGAATGATGAGCTATAAGTTTTTCTTATCAACTGAATGTGTGTTGATAAGGAGATTATCTTATAGAAATAATGATGAGGAGGAGGTGAGTAGGATGAAAAAATTGGGCAAGAAAATAGTAAATCATGAAAACACCCTGACTGCATTTTGTGCTACATGTACCTGTGATTTTGTTACTTGTACATGTAAGAGCACCAGCTATGATCCAACAGGAACATACTTTTCTGGCAGTGCAACAATACAGCAAAAAGGTCCAAATCTGCCTTATACCCTGTAATGCTGCCGTAGTATTATTGTGATGCACTAGGGAGTTGAATTGTTGATATGCTTGCAGTTCAACTCTCTTTGTAGTGGAGGTAAAAATGAAAATCAAAAAACCGTTGATATTTGTATTTAAGCTATATGCGAAGTATTATTTGTATGATGTGAATACCAAAATGATTGTTGGGATAAGCAGAGACTTATTTGCTCTCTTGCAGAATGTGCAAGAAGATTACATAGAAATCCCGGATGCTCTGAAAAACGAAGTAAGCAGGCTTTTGAAATATGAGATTTTCAGTGAACCCAATTTTGATTATGAAATAAAATATCCGCAATCGGAACTTATAGAAGACATACTCAAAAATTGTATGCGAACCATTACGCTTCAAGTCACGCAAAACTGTAATTTGCGTTGCAAGTATTGTGTTTATTCCGAAAGTTATGAAAACCACACACATAGTAATAAAAGGATGAATTTTGAAACAGCTAAAAAGGCAATAGATTTTTTGTATGAACATAGTAGCCTTTCAGAGTCTGTCGGTGTGGGCTTTTATGGCGGTGAGCCGCTTCTTGAAATAGAACTGCTTAAAAAATGTGTGGATTATGCAAAAAAAGTGTTTTATGGTAAGGATTTGAATTTTACTGTAACAACAAATGCCACATTGCTGACGGATGAAGTAATGGATTTTCTTGTAGAAAATGATTTTTATGTTACTGTCAGCTTTGATGGGCCTCAAAAAGTACAGGATAAAAATAGGGTTATGGCAGACGGTGGAAAGGGTTCTTATATTATTGTAATGAAAAATGTTGAACGCTTTCTGCAAAGGTATCCTGAATATTTTGAGAAAATTGGATTTAATGTAGTTTTAGATCCATCAAATGATTTTAATTGTTCCAATAACTTTTTTATGAATTATGAGATGATTAAAAAAAATAGTGCAAGAGGTGTTTTAGTCAGTACAGCCG
>VSNJ01000090.1 GCA_009774235.1 Lachnospiraceae bacterium | reverse complement strand
ATATAATAAAACCAATGCAGATATGGTTCATTGGTAGAACGCCAGCTTCCCAAGCTGGAAAGGCGGGTTCGATTCCCGTTATCTGCTTTATTTTTTTGTATATTTGCCATGGCATGTTTGAAAATACATAAACAGATAAAGACAGCCAGCACTTTATAAAATTGTGCTGGCTGTCTGTTTGTAAAGGAGGGAGGGGTGTGGTTTATGCCATTGCGTTAGCTGTTTTATATTTGTAAAGCATAAGTGCATGGTTCTGTTCTTCAATCTGTATATCTGCCAGCAGTTTTCTTAATGCTGCGTCTGCGAAAACAAATACATCCATATTATATTCAGAAGAAACAAGTTTTTCTGTAGCAATACAGTCAGTTACAAGGAAACAGTCAGATTTTTTATCCTCACTATTTGCCATTGGTCCATATGTTACCTCTGGTTCATAATCTTTTCCATCACTGTCATTACAGTTACATGAAGGTACTGAGCCATCAAGTACCTGTTGCAGGGAATTAAAATGCTGTTGTTCTTTTTGTTGCAAAGTTTTAAAAAGTTTCTTTAAAACAGGGTCTTTTGCTTCATCACTGTATTTTCCGTATTTGTTAATGCATGTCTGTTCTTGTGTCTGTAAATCCTGGATAGCAGTTTTTTCTTTTTCTTTTAATACCATTATAATACCTCGCTTATATTTTTTTGAAAGGACAAAGGTTTGTCCTTTTATTAGTAGTGTGTACCTGCTATGGAAAATTATTCATGTTTTATTGTAATACATAAGAAATGCCTGTAATTATACTGTATACCTCCCTTTTTCATGGATTGTTGACAAAGCAGGCAAGAGTTGTTATAATTTAAAACATATTTGTAATACTTTTGTAATGATTTAGACATTTTACTACCAAAAAGGCTGGGGATGCGCCAGCCAGAATGTAGCGGAGGATAAGATGAGAAAAAATATTATAAGATTTTTTGCTGCAGGTGCTGCTGCCACTTTGTGTGCTGCTATATCTGTTACAGGCAAAGGTGCCACTTTAACTGCGGAAAAGCCTCTGGCTGGCATTACACTTTCTCTTGAAAAATATTGTGATGCAGTTATTGAGGATATTACCAGGGAAGAAGAAAATGACAGGGAAAACACAACAGACAGTAAAAAAACTACTATACAGACACATTCATCTTCTAATAAAGCTATTACAGAGGAAGAGGAGGCATTTAAACTTAACCTTGTCTATGACAGGCTGGGGGTTGCCAATGTACATAATTATCTTAATGTGCGTAAGGCACCAGGTGAAAATGCCAAAATCGTAGGTAAAATGACAAGAAATTCAGGATGTAACGTGTATACAATAAGAAAAGGATGGGCAAAGATTGTATCAGGAAAGGTAAGAGGATGGGTTAAAGCAGAATACCTTATTACTGATGAAAAGGCAGAAAACAGAGCAAAACAGGTAGCAACATTAAGGGCAACAGTTTCTACAGAAACGCTTAATGTACGTACACTGCCTACTATTGAATCAGGAATTTATGACCAGATTTCTGCTGATGAAGAATACCGGGTAGCGGAAGAAAATATAACAAAAGAATGGCTTGAAAGGTATATAGCAAAGTATTGTACAAGGAAAGATTTACACGGAATTGATATAGATAAGATGTACCAGGATGCAAGTAACTGGGTAATGCTTAAAATAGATGAAGAAAAAGTATTTGTAAGCAAAGATTTTATAAATTTCACTTATAACCTTAACAGGGCAGTTACAATAAAGCAGCCATCTTCAGATGGTTCTTCTGGAAGCGGAAGTTCTTCAAAAGGTTCATCTATTGTAGATTATGCAATGCAGTTCCTTGGCAACCGTTATGTATGGGGAGGCACAAGCCTTACAAATGGTGCAGACTGTTCAGGTTTTGTAATGCGCATATATGAGCACTTTGGATACTATCTTCCACGTACATCAAGGGAACAGGCCGCATCAACAAGAAGTGTAAGCAGTTCAGAAGTACAGGCAGGTGATTTGTTCTTTTATGGAAGTGGTTCAACAGTAAACCATGTTGCGCTTTATATTGGAGGCGGGCAGATTATCCATGCAAGCAATTCAAGGGATGGTATTAAGATTTCAAGCGCTTATTACCGCCAGCCATTAAAAATAGGACGTGTTATGTAAACAACAATACAATTTAAGTGGGACGCTATAGCGTCCCATTTTTGTGCAATAGATAATTAATGGATACCTGTACATTGGAAACCTGGTTCATGGCATAATTCTGTAAAATATAAAAATATAGCATTTCATATCCAAGTTAATCATATTCTAATAAAGGAATACTTTGGCACCGCCAGTACTAAGGTGTGTTTGGAAATTCATTCTCATGGTTTGCATACCCAACTGGTATATTTATATCAAATCCAGCCAACATTGCTTATATGGCTGCTTTAAATTGCCAGAGCCACATAACTTATGGAATATTTAATTTCCAGACATCTATAAGCCGGACATTTACAAAGAATACTCTGGATTAAATGATATTGCACAGCACCGCAGGATAGTAACAATAAAACAGGAAAGAAATACAAATCTGTTTGACTTATCAGATAATTTAGTGTAGAATTTAAAAATAAAATAAAGCCGTACATACGGTGAGATAAGACTATGGAGGAAAACATGGACAAGAAGTTAAGAGCTGGTATCCTCGGAGGTACCGGAATGGTAGGGCAAAGATTTATCTCGTTATTAGAAAAACACCCTTGGTTTGAAGTAGTGGCAATAGCTGCCAGTCCACGCAGTGCTGGAAAGAGATATGAAGAAGCAATTGGCGGGCGCTGGAAGATGGCATCACCTATGCCAGAAACAGTAAAAGACATTATTGTAAAAGATGTAAGTGATGTAAAAAGTGTAGCTTCAGAAGTTGATTTTGTCTTTAGTGCAGTTGATATGTCCAAGGATGAGATTAAAAGAATAGAAGAAGAATATGCCAGGACTGAAACACCGGTTGTTTCCAATAACAGTGCCCACAGGTGGACATCTGATGTACCTATGGTTGTACCAGAGCTTAACCCGCAGCATCTGGAGGTTATAAGCAGCCAGAAGAAGCGTCTTGGCACTACAAGAGGATTTATTGTTGTTAAACCAAACTGTTCAATACAGAGTTATACACCTGCGCTTCATGCTCTTAAAGAAGCAGGATTTGCACCAAAGACAGTAGTTGCTACAACATACCAGGCAATTTCAGGTGCAGGCAAGACATTTAAAGACTGGCCAGAGATGGAAGGCAATATTATACCATTTATTGGTGGTGAAGAGGAAAAAAGCGAGCAAGAGCCACTGCGTATATGGGGACATATTGAGGATGGCGTAATTGTAAAAGCAGAGTCACCTGTTATTACAACACAGTGTATACGTGTACCTGTACTTGATGGCCATACTGCAGCAGTATTTATGGACTTTGAAGAAGGCAAAAAGCCTTCAAAAGAACAAATTATTAAGATATGGAGAGAGTTTAAAGGGCTTCCACAGGAATTAAACCTTCCTAATGCACCAAAGAACTTTATACAGTACCTTGAAGAAGACAACCGCCCACAAGTAACACTTGATGTTAATTATGAGAATGGTTTTGGTGTATCCCTTGGACGTTTGCGTGAAGATACAGTATTTGATTATAAATTTGTAGGTTTGTCACACAATACTATACGTGGTGCAGCAGGTGGTGCTGTCCTTATTGCAGAACTTCTGGCTGCAAAGAACTATATAACAGCAAAGTAATATATAATATAGAAGTTATACAATATGTTTAACACAGGGGGCATAGTTATGAGTAAATACCGGATTTTGGTTAAAGGCATTGTTAAGAAAGATAATAAATTTCTTATAGTCGAAAGGTGGTATGATGATAATATTGCGGCACCATACCAGTGGGAGTTTATTGACGGGGAAGCGGAGTTCGGTGAATCCCCAGATAATGCTGTAACAAGGGTAGTACATGAACAGACAGGTCTTTCTGTAGTTGTAGACTGTATTCTTTATACATGGACTTTTATGATTGGTACAGAATGTAATTTAGGTCTTGCTTATTTATGTCTGACTGACTATGATGAAGATAATATTATTCTTTCAGAGGACTTAAATAATGCCAAGTGGATTGAAGGTATAGAATTTGAAGAATATATTCATAATAAACGTATGCTTGAAGATTTGGAAAAAGCAGAATTATATTAATCCAGGGTGCATCTGTTAAGGAATTTAACAGGTGCTCTCTGTATGTAAGGAAAAATTATTGTTATCTTTAGTGTAAGGAAAGAATGGAAAATGGATAAATATCTTATTAAAAATGGACATCTTACAGACCCTGCAAATGGAATTAATGAGGTAATGGATATTTTAATATCTGATGGCAAGGTTTTAAAAACAGCCGTAGAAATTAGTGAAAATGACACTGATGCCATAGGTGCAGATATAATAAATGCTGCTGGCAAAGTGGTAATGCCAGGTTTCGTTGATTTGCATGTACATTTAAGAGAACCAGGGTTTGAATATAAAGAAACTGTAATGACAGGTGCACAAGCAGCAGCAAAAGGTGGTGTTACTACTATATGTCCTATGCCAAATACAAAGCCTGTAATTGATTCGCCAGCCCGGGTAATAGATTTAATTAAAAGAGCGGAAGATGCGCCTGTCAATGTACTGCCTGTAGGTGCAATAACTGCTGGACAGGAAGGTGTAGATATTAATGATATAGCAGGTATGAAAGAAGCAGGTGCTGTAGCTATAAGTGAGGATGGCAGGTCTGTAATGGACACCTGGATTTTCAGGCAGGCACTTCACCAGGCAGCAGAAGCAGGCATGCCAGTATTTTCACACTGTGAAGATACAAGCCTTGTAGATGGTGGTGTAATTAATGCAGGGGCAAAAGCAGAAGAACTTGGGCTTCCAGGAATAATAAATGCTGTTGAAGATGTAATAGCAGCAAGGGATATTATTCTCGCCAAAGAAGCAGGCTGCAGGCTGCACCTTTGCCATTGTTCTACTGCGGATAGTGCAATATTCGTAGAAATGGCAAAGAAACAGGGGCTTCCTGTTACGGCAGAAGTATGCCCGCATCATTTCACAATGTCAGATGATGAAATAACAGAAGATGACGGAAGGTTTAAAATGAACCCTCCACTTAGGAGCAGGACAGATGTAGAAGCATTAAAGTCAGCACTCAGGGACGGGGTTATGGATGTAATTTCTACAGACCATGCACCACACAGTGCAGAAGAAAAATCACAGACCATGCTTAAAGCACCATTTGGCATTGTTGGGCTTGAAACTTCATTTGCGCTTGGGTACACTGTACTGGTAAAAGGCGGGTATCTGTCACTTCCAGGACTTGTTATGAAGATGAGTACAAATCCGGCAAAAGTTATAGGCATAGACAGGGGAAACCTTGCCCCTGGCAAAACAGCGGACCTTGTTATTGCTGATATTAACAGTGAATATGTAATAGATAGCAGCACATTTGTATCAAAAGGTAAAAATACACCATTTGATGGTATGAAGGTAACTGGAAAGATTGAGAAGACATTTGTAAATGGCAAGATAGTTTATAGTTGTAATAATTAAGGAGGTTTTGCGGAAGTGGTTAAAAAGTTAATTGAAGAAATTACTAAGAAAAACGCACCAGTAGTTGCAGGGCTTGACCCAATGTTAGATTATGTGCCTGAGGGTATAAAGAAAGAAGCATTTGAAAAGTATGGAGAGAATTTAGAAGGTGCTGCAGAGGCAATATGGCAGTTTAACAAAGGCATTATTGATGCAATATATGACCTGGTTCCAGCTGTAAAGCCACAGATTGCTATGTATGAGCAGTTCGGGATACCAGGTATGGAAGTATTTAGCAGAACTGTTAGTTACTGCAAAGAAAAGGGACTGGTTGTAATTGGTGATGTTAAACGTGGGGATATTGGTTCTACATCAGCGGCTTATGCAACAGGGCATATTGGTAAAGTAAAGATAGGAAACAGCTTTTGCACAGCTTTTGATGAAGACTTTATAACAGTAAACCCATATCTTGGAAGTGATGGCATAAATCCATTTCTTGATGTCTGCAAAGAGGAAGATAAAGGCATATTTATACTGGTTAAAACTTCTAACCCTTCAAGTGGTGAGTTCCAGGATAAACTTGTGGATGGAGTGCCATTATATGAGCTTGTTGCCAGGAAAGTTGCAGAATGGGGTGCACAGTGTATGGATGGTACATACAGCAATGTTGGCTGTGTAATAGGTGCAACTTACCCTGAAATGGGCAGGACACTTAGAAAACTTCTTCCAAATAATTATATACTTGTACCAGGATATGGGGCACAGGGCGGCACTGCAAAGGATTTAAAGGAATACTTTAATGCGGACGGGCTTGGTGCCATTGTCAATTCATCAAGAGGAATAATTGCTGCATACAAACAGGAGAAGTATTCAAAATTTGGTGAGGAGAATTATGCAGATGCTTCAAGGCAGGCTGTTCTTGATATGATAGAAGATATTAACAGTGCAAAATAGAGAGGTATATATGACTGATAGAAAAAAATGTACAGCACAGATTACAAGCCAGGTGAAGCTTGCAGAGGGCATATACAGCATGTGGCTTAAGTTTCCAGATGATATGGACGCAGCAGGCATGGCAGTGCCAGGGCAGTTTATCTCAATGTACAGTGCTGATGGCAGCAGGCTTTTGCCAAGACCAATAAGTATATGTGAAATAAATGCCGGTGGCAGGATATTAAGGGTTGTGTACCGCATTGCTGGCAAGGGTACAGAAGAATTTTCGCATCTGTCTGCAGGAAACACAATTAATGTTACAGGACCTCTTGGTAATGGTTTTACACTTAAAGAGGGAAAGAAAGTGCTGCTTGCAGGCGGTGGCATAGGAATACCGCCAATGCTTGGGCTTGCACAAGCACTTAAAGGTGATGTAATGGCAGTCCTTGGATACAGAGACCAGAACTTATTCCTGGAAGATGAATTTGCACCATATGCAAAGACATATGTAGCAACAGAGGACGGAAGCACAGGAGTAAAAGGGAATATAATAGATGCTATTAATTATTATGGGCTTGAGCCAGATATTATATATGCCTGTGGCCCGTTGCCAATGTTACGTGCTGTCAAGGCATTAGCAGAAGAAAGAGGAATAGAAGCACAGGTATCTTTAGAAGAAAAAATGGCATGTGGTATTGGTGCATGTCTTGGGTGTGTATGTAACTCCAAAGAAAAGGACAGCCACAGCAATGTAAATAATAAGAGAATTTGTAAAGATGGTCCTGTTTTTGATGCCAGGGAAATTATATTTTAGCCAGAACGGAGGTATAATGAATCTTTCAGTTAATTTTGCAGGAATAGAGATGAAAAATCCTGTAACAACAGCTTCAGGCACATTTGGTTCAGGAGCAGAATACAAGGATTATGTAGATTTAAACAAACTTGGGGCAGTTACAACAAAGGGAGTGTCAAGTGTACCATGGCAGGGAAATCCAGTGCCACGCATATGTGAAACATATGGAGGCATGCTTAATGCAATAGGCCTGCAGAATCCAGGTATTGACTTGTTTATAGAAAGAGACTTGCCATTTTTAAAACAGTATGATACAAGGATTATTGTAAATGTATGTGGCAGGACTGTTGAAGAATATGAAGAGGTGGCAGAAAGGCTTGCAAATACAGATGCAGATATGCTGGAGATTAATATATCATGCCCAAATGTAGAAGCAGGCGGTATAGCTTTTGGACAAGACCCAGAGCTTGCAAGGCAGGTTACAGACAGGATAAAGCAACATGCAAAACAGCCTGTTATTATGAAATTAAGCCCTAATGTCACTAATATTGCTGAAATGGCAAAAGCAGTAGAAGCAGGCGGGGCAGATGCAATATCACTGATAAATACAATTACAGGAATGAAGATAGATATTAATAAAAGGACATTTGCACTTGCTAATAAGACAGGGGGGCTTTCAGGACCTGCTATAAAACCAGTTGCAGTAAGGATGGTTTATGAGGCAGCACATGCAGTAAATATACCTGTACTAGGAATGGGAGGTATAAGGGATGCAGAAGATGCACTTGAATTTATAATGGCAGGTGCAACAATGGTTGCTGTAGGTACAGCTAATTTTAATAATCCTGTGGCAACAGAGGAAATAATTGAAGGTATAGCTGGATTTATGGAAAAAAATGGTGTTAAAAATATAAATGAACTTACAGGTTGTGTAGATTAATACAATATACCAAGAAGTACATTAAAGTAAACCAGACTGGATGGAACCTTATTATATATAAAAGATTTAGTACAAGTATTAGAAAATTCTTAAATAAAATGAAAGGGAGGATAATAATATGGGAAAGTATATTTATGGAATTGATTTAGGTGGGACTACAGTTAAGATGGGGCTTTTTAACGGAGAAGGTGAGATACTTGACAAGTGGGAGATTGTCACAAGGAAAGAGGACAGTGGTTCACATATACTTCCAGATATTGCAGACTCTATTAAACAGAAAAACAATGAAAAAAATATTTCTACAGGTGATATAACAGGAATAGGCATAGGTATTCCTGGCCCGATAACAGAAGATGGCAGGGTACTTAAATGTGCAAACCTTGGATGGGGTATTTTCTCTGTTGCAGATGAATTAAGCAGGCTTACAGATGTTGGAAATATTAAAGCAGGCAATGATGCCAATGTGGCAGCACTTGGTGAACAGTGGTGTGGCGGGGGACGTGGTTTTGACAGCATAGTTATGGTAACACTTGGAACTGGTGTTGGTGGAGGTGTTATACAGAATGGCAGGATAATTACAGGTGCTAATGGTGCTGCTGGTGAAATAGGGCATTTAAAAGTTAATACCGGGGAAACATGTACATGCGGATGTGGAGGTAAAGGCTGTCTTGAACAGTATTCTTCTGCAACAGCAATAATGCGCCATGCAAGGGAACTTGTAAGTGAAACAGAAGAAGAGTCATATATGCGCCAGTTTCCTAAAGAGAAAATTACAGGAAAAGAGATATTTGATGCATATAAAGCAGACGACGGACTGGCAAAACAGGTTGTTGCAAAGTTTGCAAAATATCTTGGGCTTGGGCTTTCACATGTTGCAGCAGTAGTTGATACACAGGCATTCGTAATTGGTGGCGGTGTGTCAAAAAATGGACAGGTAGTTATTGATGTAATACGGGAAGAATACGAGAAGAATGTTATGTTTGCATTAAAAGGCAAAGAATTCCGTCTTGCAGAACTTGGCAATGACGCTGGTATGTATGGTGCAGTGCGCATGGTTCTTGATTAAAATACTGCCAGGACATATTTATAAACAATACATAATTCCTGTTAAGTATATATTAATATATGTCCTGGCTTTTAAAATTTATAACAATAAGCCAGTTTATAATTCTATGCCATTTTCTTTTAAAAGCTCCCTTGCGCTTTCTATTGAATCAGCACCTGTTTTATTTTTTATAGGGGCAAATTCCTTGTTCCTGTCAACTTCAAATGGCAGGCATGTATCAAGCATGTGTATCATATCAAGTATAAGAGTTTCAAATTTATATCCATTAGGTTTTTCTGGATTTATAAAGTTTCCTTCTTCATCCATATAAGGAATTTTCTTTTCTACAATATGCAGTGGGAGTTCATTGTTACATATTTCCTCAAGTTCCTTTTCACGGAAAAGATAATTTAAAATAACACCAAAATTATATGCAGGTTCTCCATTTTCATCAAGAGTATTGCGCAGCTGTTCTGTTTGTTCATAATATTCAACAATAGAAGGACGTCCGTCTTCAAGGCACATTACCCCCACTTTTTCATCAGGGTCTGCTTTGCGTACTACCTTTGCCCCAACAGAACAGTTCCTGCTTATTGTTGCCCCTATAAAGCATGGGTCTGCAATACGCTGGAGTACATTATCAACAGCAAATACATTCAGCCATTCAATGCCTGTCTTGTGGATAAAATCTGTAATACCTGCATTCTGCATTGAAGAATACCAGCCACCATTGCCATTTGGTGAAGTTGCAATCCTGTCTTTATCTTCCATAAAGACTTGTCCATTATAAGTGGCAGCAGGTGCCATATCCTGTTTAAAAAAATGTATATAATCTTTATTATATGTGAAATAATCCTGTTCTTTAAAAAATGCAGTGGTGGATTCGTGGTTCTTATCACTTGTCATTATAAATAAATGTATCCATGTGCCTGCCATATCAACAACATCAAGCAGGTTTCTTATAATGCGCTGGAAAATATATACAGGTTTTGTAATGCCTATGTCATACATGCCTTTTGGGTTATCAGAACCAAGGCGTGTCCCCATGCCGCCAGCAAGAAGTACAGCACCAGCTTTGCCAGCACGTATTGTTTCAAGTCCTGTTTTAGTAAACTCTTCCCTGTTTGCATTTATTTCATCAAGGGTCATAGCTTTTATTGGTGTTATAACCCCACGTGGTTTTTCTTTTATTCCATTGGTGACACTGGCTGTTACAGAAAAGTCAGTCCCCTCAATCTGTGAAAGAAGCCCTTTCTGGCTTTCTGTGCTTAATCTGTTATAGTATTTAAGAAGATGTTCCTGTCCGTATTTTGCAAGTTTATCATGTGCTTCATTGAAATTCATATTAAATAACCATACCTTTCTAAATATACTCTTTTATGCAATCCAGCGTGGCAGATATAATATACATGGCTGGAAGTCTTTATTGTACACAAACACATCTATTATACATAAAAAAATTTGTATATGCAATGAATTTCAAGTTTGAGTTTCCACATTTTTTTAATACACAGGTATTTTGCCAGAGTAATATAGTCTTTGTATAATTTAAAAAATGGGGAAACTTAAAGGTAACATAAACGTTGTTATATTTCTAATTTTTTCCAGGAAATATCAAGGCTATCTGGTTTAATCCCATCTGTAAATTCCCGGAATAGTAAACATACCTGGTTTTGAGAAAGGATTTGGGATAAAGGGACTTTAATATTAAAATTGTTAATTGTAATAACTGTATCTGCATCAGAGATTCCACTTTAGGAACTTTTGAGCAATTAAATACCATTACATCATAACTCATAAATATTCTCCAATCCAAAAAATTGAAAAAACTAGAAAGAGTGACAATATATGTCTATATGGACTGTTATTATTACCATAACTGGTATGCCAGCTTGTAATAAATGGGAGATTACTGGTTCTGGCATAACCAGCTATGGAAGAACTGCAGAAATAATTACTGCAGTTATATTGAAATATTATAAAGCCTTTATAATACGAAGAACCCGTTCTTTCATATCTATGTCAAAACCTGCTATAGCATTTGATATTTCATTATCTAGTGCCAGTGACTGGTTATTGTACTGGTCTAGTAAAAGGGAATCAATGCTTGTATTAAGTGAATTAGCAATAGCAAGTAAAGTATTAAGGCTGGCTTTTGTATAATTATTTTCAATATTGCTGATATGTGATGGATTGCAGCCTACCATTTCTGCAAGTTCTTCTTGTGTAAGTTTGTTTGACTGGCGTTTCGTTTTAATGTTCAGTCCAAGCACAGCATAATCAATTTCCTGTTGCAATTATTAACCTCCTTTACAGTAAATAAATATTAATATTAAAATTTTATTATAATATTAATTAATATATGACATAATAATCTGTATAAGTATAAACAATGCAAATAGGAAGGTTTTGAAATACAATTATAAAATTTATATGTAAGGAAATTGATACACGCCTTTAGTTAACACCTGTAAAGATACCAGTTAAATAACATTAATGTAAATGGTGGTGGAATGGGGAGATTCCATATATATGGCAATTTTAAAATTCCACCACCAGAAGCCATGTTACAGATAAAGTTTTATGGTGTGGCATAAATAAGATATACTATTTTATAAGAATTTAAATCATGAGGATATAGCTATATTAATTGCTTCCCTTAAAGTGCCAAGAGGGTCATCATGCGTTGAAGCCCATAAGAAAAGCCAGTCATAAGGGTTTTCACAAAAAAGTTCTTCATAACCGCTTGATACCAGTATATGGTTTGTTTCTTCAACGTAAATATCAAAAATATTAAAAAGTTTATCTTCATTTTTAACAGGGTCTAACAGCTGTGTTACCCAGAAATCATAAAATTTAAGAAGAATAAGGCATTTTCTGATAGAATCATAAGATGCCTGTCCAGTGTCCTGGTTCATTATATCTGAAAAAGTTTTTTTACTTGGGAAATTTTTTCTTACAATATCAGGAATATCTGTGTCTTTACTGATACCAGAATTTGTAGTAATCATCTGGTCAAGCATAAAGTCTGTCGATGTTATATCCCTTCCTGTAATGCAAGCGGCACGTCCATTTTTCAGTGAATAAAGGTATTCCTGTATAACAAGACCGCAGTTTCTAGTGTCTGGTCTCTGGTTATTTTTAAATGCTTCAATAATATCTTTATCCTTTTTCTTACCCTTGATTTTATTATATAATGTATTAATACAATCTAAAGCAGTTACATTATATTGTGTAAAAATACTTTTATTTTCCTTAAAGAAAAATAATAATTCATCATCTGAGGAACAGTGGTCAATGCTATTTATTATTTCTTTTGTAAAAACATTTGATGGTTTATTTTTATATACAGGAAAAGTATTAATAGTGTTAACCAGCTGTTTTGCATGGTTATATGTAAGCTTTCTTTTAAAACAATAATAATATACAGCTTCTTCGGTAGTATGGCAGTTAAAACTTCTTTCAAAATAGACACGTCTAAAAAAATCTTTTATATCTTCAAAAGAAACTGAAAGTGCGAAACATATCTGGAATATAACGTTCCTGCTTCCAGATAAAGGACGCCGTTTATTATCAAACCAGTCTTTAATTGTGCTTTTGGTTATTGACACATCAACAGACTGCAATTTAGATATAATAAAATTTGTTTTAGAAACAGTATCTTCTATTTGTCCATCATAACCATATTTTGTTATGAGTACCGTAAGTCCTTCAGCAAAAGAATAGAAATTAGAAGTATCTTTTAAGTATTCATAGCCTTCTTTTATATCAGTAATCCAGATGCTTTCATCATTGATGCTTGACATATTATGTCCTCCTTATAATATATAATGTAATTAATACCTTATTTTTGCAGATGAAGGAATAATTCCACATATGGTATATTATACTACAGAATTAATAAAAATAATATAATTTTAAGAGAGTTTGGAGGTAAATATGCTAGACAACAGAAAAGCAATGACCAATGGATATAAATTGGTTCTTGGTAATAATAGCCAATATACAATAACTGAAGAACTGGGAAGGGGAGCAGGATGCATAATCTATAATGCAATTTACCCTGATTCCACAGGATGCCGCCATATTGTAAGGATTAAAGAATGTTATCCATATAATATGGAAATATCAAGGCTTGAAGATGGTACACTAAAAGCAGCAGAACCATATAAAACAGCATTTGCAGATGCAAAAATAAAATTCAGGGATGCATATAGTAAAAATGTTGCACTAAAAAATACATTAGGATTAATTAATTCAACGGTTGATGTAATGGATATTTATGAATATGGTAATACATTATATTCAGTTATGGGATGTATAGAAGGTGAAGACTACCGCAGGGATTTAGATGAAAATATACAGTCACTATTTATAAGGCTTCTGGCTTTAGCCAGGATTATTAAGAAGTACCATGATAACGGGGTATTGTATTTAGATATTAAGCCAGAAAATATTATGGTAATTCCCGAAACAAAAGAACATATGGTTCTTTTTGACTTTGATTCCATTTTATTTAGAGAAAGCTTAAGAAATAATAAAGAAACCAGGATTTCATTTTCAGATGGATATGCAGCACCAGAACTGGTACAAGGAAAAATAAATAAAATATGTGAAGCAACAGATATATATTCTATAGGGGCAATAGCATTTTATAAATTATTTGGCAGGACACCAGGACCAATGGAAGGAGCAATAAACTTCAAATATGATTTTAATACAATGCTGCAAAAAGATGAACGTTACCAGCCAGAATTTTTCATGCTTTTAGACAAGTTCCTTCATAAGACAGTTGCTTCCTCTGTGGCATACAGATACCAGAAGATTGATGAAATGGTTACTGTATTGAAAGAACTGATAGAAGTTTCAGATATTAGCAGTACATTTTTATTTCATAATTTTTCTTATGACTCATCATACTTTGTTGGAAGGGGAAATGAAATTAGCAGGATTAACAGAGTATTTGAATCAGGACAAAAGGTTTTATTTTTATCAGGTATTGGTGGTATAGGAAAGACAGAGCTTGCGAAAAGATATGCATATGAAAATGCCAGCAAATATAAAAAAATAGTATTTGTACCATTTGCAGGTTCAATAATGGAAACAGTCTGTGGAAATGATTTACATATAAATAAAATTAGCCAGGGGGAAGATGAAAAAGATACAGACTATTATAAAAGAAAGCTTGGTATATTAAAAAAGTCTGTTTCAATGGATAATTTAATAATATTGGATAACTTTGATATAGAAAGTGATGAAAACCTGGAAGAATTATTAGAATGCCAGTGCAGGTTCCTAGTTACATCAAGGGAAGATTTCAGGGATTATGAATATGAACAGATTGATGTAGGGAGAATAGAAGATATTGATGAAATTTTAAAATTATTCAGGGTATATAATAAACGTGAATACAGCCAGGAAGAAGTGGAACAGATAAAAGATATAATTGAGATTATAGACAGGCATACAATGACAGCGGGTCTTATAGCAAAATATTTGCGTACAACAGACGAAAGTCCAGGGGAATTTTTAGAAAGCCTTATGAAGAAGGAGGGTATAGCCAATACAAAGGATATAAATATAAGACATAAAAAAGACAGAAGATTGCGGATAGAAAGTATAAACCAGCATTTACTTGTATTGTTTGATTTATCAGGATTTTCAGAACCAGGATGTGAATTAATAAGAAGCCTGTCACTTATGGGTTATGTACGTATTTCCAAAAAGAAATTCCTGGAATACTGTCCTGTAAGTAATTGTATAAATGAACTGGACAACCTTATCCATAAAGGCTGGATTGAATATAATGAGGTAACAGGAAAGATATCATTACACCAGATTATACTTGACCTGGTATATAATAACCTGGCTCCAGATGCTGGAAACTGCCCTCTGGTAACAGCTTCAATGACAGATTATATTTTACAGGAAATGGCAAATTATTCTGAAAGACATATAAGAGATAAATTACTTGGTTATTTTATGCAGAGGATAAGAGGGAACAATATAGAATATGCAAAACTTTGTATTTATTATTGTGAAAATATTAAAAAAGAAGAAAAATACCTGGATGCCGCCGAAGAAATATGTTTATTACATAATAATAATATATGTTATAAATTCCTTCAGATGATATATCATATAAAAACAAAAATGATTGTTTCAGATGATAATACTTTATGGAAGATTTTATGGAATAATTTATGGAATAATGTTATGGATAATGATTTTGATGAATATAGTCTTTGCAAACAGATGTATATTAAGTTATCAGAATACTCTGGAAAAGCTGTATATTATGCAGAAAAATATAATAGCAGTGCAGATTATATGGGGGAATTTTGTGTTACACTGGCAGAAGATATTAATTCTGAATCAAATGATAATGTTTGTATGCTTGCATTGAGTGAAGATAATAGATATCTAAATAAATTATTTAATATAATTGTTTCATTACATGGACAGGCAGAAAACTATATATTAAAGTCTGGTTTAAATAATAAGGAGAAGGAAAAATTATTCAGAAGGATACAGAAATTTTATGTAAAAGATGTTTTGACCACGAATTCATATATATATGAAAAATATATAGATACCAAAAAAACATTTTATTACCAGGAAATTATTGAATCATTAAAAGACAGTAATAATAAATTTGGATATGTATATCTTGCAGAGGTAGCAGAAGAAAAAGGACATTACAAGGAAGCTATAGAACTTTATTATAAGGCTTATGAGGAGTCCGAAAAACCATATGACGAAATATTTAAGGCAATTTCTGATATATATTTAAAAACAGGGGATATAGATAATGCTATCGGGTATTTAAAGAAAATATTAGATATTAATAAAGAAAAAATAGTTACAGAGGATAATTATAACGTGTATTACAGTTATAT
>VSNJ01000009.1 GCA_009774235.1 Lachnospiraceae bacterium | reverse complement strand
TACCACAATTTTTTATTTTTGTCTGCCTTAACCCACCGTCTAAAGCCAGTGGGATTGCGGCAGCCTTATTTCAAAAAAGGAAGCTAAAATTTATAATACGTATAAAGAATTATATTTATGTATTTTAAATAATTTATACTTAAACTATATATTATATAATCTATATTGTCAATATTATTTTTGTATTATACATTCATAATTTTTACTAAATCTAAAACATTTTTTATAACTATTTGCTAAATTTAGAAACATTATTATTCTTGTCCCCTGCTTATCTTGTTTTCCAGCTAATTTTATGGTACTATAAAAATTAATTGATACAAAATAATTATTTATCTTAAACCTTTGATATAAAACAACTGAAAGGACTTCAAAAAATGGAAAAAGTAATTCTTTTCAATGTATCTTGTAAAGAACAAATTAAAAACTTGCTTGTACCAATGCATATACAAATAATTGAAGCAAACAACACACAATATAACGATACTCTTAAAAATATTGCTGATGGCAAAACTGATATTATAAAATCAAACCCATTTACGGGTAAAGTCCCTGATGAAAGCATTATTTTATTTTGTGGTATGTCCGATAAAAAACTTGATAAAATACTTTTTAAACTGCGTAATAGTAAAGATATCAATGTTACTTATAAAGCAATCCTTACCCCTTCTAATTCAGAATGGACAGTTTTGCATTTATTCCTTGAACTCGCTAAAGAACAAGCAGCATATAATAAGCTTAAAGAACAACAAAGGACAACGCAATCTTCATATCCATGTTTTACTCACAATGCACCCTCTCACTGAAAACTGGGAATGGGGAGCAAAAACCAAAAAAGTTTATGAACTTGATGAAAACGGCAAGCGTGTTCCCCTCATTGACAAAAAGACTGGACAGAAGAAAGTAGACAAGCAGAACAGGCAACAGAGCAAAACGAAACGGAGAGAGGAAAAAATTTAATGATAATTTGATAGAAATGTGAGTGTGATTGTGGTATTCTATTAGTGATACAAATCATTGTTTGGCGGTTTGGTAAATCCCAATAAATTAATTTTATAGGGAACAAAAGCTTTGGATTTGGAGTGGATTGTTATGACGGAGACGATAGGTGTTGCGATTGGAATAGGTGTATTTGCATTTGTTTTTATATATCTTGGTTGTTTGATGTGGAAAAAGGAAAAAATCACTTTGCTTCATAGTTATCATTATGACAAAGTGTCTCCAAGTGATAAAAAGGTTTTTTGTAAAATATCAGGTTGTGGTGTTATCTTTATTGGAATTGGTATTTTGATGACTGCTATAATAATTGGTATAACAGATTCAGCATTAAGTTTTATCGCTTTTGCATTGGGATTTGTTGTGGGATTGGCGTTGCTGATTTATGCAGGAGCAAAATATAACCGCTAATAGAGAAGAAAATTCCCATTTGTCTAAACAACCATTACCACAATCACAACTGAATAAGTAACACAGCGTCAAAGCGTATAGAAAAGCCTATGCGCTCTATTTTATTGCAAAAGAGCAGAGAATATGGCAGAAACTAGAAACGGGCAACAGCCCCACAGTTTCAAGCGAAAGTTGGGGAATACCACTTATACCGTCAAAGTACATTTCATTAAAGACACTGACAAAACCTTTAAAGACAGAGTACAAAAGCTGATTATCAATGAGTGCCTTGAAAAAAATCATAAATAATCCACATCAACACTTTACAACTTTTATCAGAACTGAGATTTCCTGCATCTGTAACAACTTTGGAGAAGTATGCTGTTTACCGTAATTCTTCAATAACTAAACTTCTTTTTTATGGTAATACACCATCTTTTACATAACATGGAGTGGCTTATGCTTCTCTTATAGACTGTCTTATTGCAGAAAATACTTCTTTATATGAAAATGGAACTAAGAATGATAATAGCGGACTGGCAATATTTAAAACCGAAGAATCCCAAGGCTGGGAAAATGGCTGGACCGGAACAAAAAAATATAAAACGGAGGAAGAACAAAACCCAGATAAATATGAATGGAAACAGAATTATGAAATTTTAGTTTGGAACCCAGCAAATACTGATATTATAAATGGGAATACCGTGATGATATTGGAGAGATAAAATTTACTGGTAATTGTGAAATACCTGATTTTGATATAACCAATCTGCCTACATGGAGCATAGACGAAGACACAAACCATATGCAGGATATCCAGCTTATTGAAACAGGCAGGGCGTCCAGAATAGGAAATAATGCATTTAATGGTGCTTCCAGGCTTTTAAAAGTTATTTCTGTAGATACTTTAAAGACAGTAGATGACGGAACTTTTACAAACTGCACCAGCTTAAAAATTGTCTCTATAGCAAGTGTGGAAACTATAGGAAATGAAGCTTTTATGGGCAATACTGCCATTAAAGAAGATATAGATATACGTGGAGCTAAAGATATCGGTCAATATACATTTACAGGCTGTACTTATATGAATGATATTCTTCTTGGTGAAAATATTGAATATAACAAGTATACTAAAGCATCTTTTATAAAATATTCTACAATCAGGGACACTCTTGTAAATGTTGATTTTACAGGACAAAGCATGGCAAAAGCCATCTATTGCTTTATATAGCAATGGATGGCTTTATTTTAACTTCAGGATTTTAGTAATTTACATTATTCCAAGCTTTCCTCCTAAATTATCAATTATTATTGTATCACCTGCCCTTACTTTGTCACCAAGAATTTCCCTTGCCATAAGTGTTTCAACATTCTTCTGCAGGTATCTTTTTAAAGGACGTGCACCAAAACTTGGCTCATATGCTTCATCAGCCACAAGTTTTACTGCTGCATCTGTAAGCTGTACCTTAATCTCTTTATCTGCAAGCCTTTTATTTAACTCTTCCATTAATATATTTATAATACCACTTATATTATCTTTAGTCAGTGGTTTAAACATAACTATTTCATCCAGCCTGTTTAAAAATTCCGGCCTGAAGCTTGCACGCAAATCACTCATTGCCATATCTTGTGCATCTTTGCTTATACTTCCATCTTCTGTAATGCCATCAAGAAGGTATGATGAACCAATATTAGATGTAAGAATTAGTATAGTATTTTTAAAATCTACCGTACGTCCTTGTGAATCTGTAATCCTTCCATCATCAAGCACCTGCAGTAATACATTAAATACATCAGGATGTGCTTTCTCTATCTCATCAAAAAGTACAACTGAATATGGCTTTCTTCTCACTGCTTCTGTCAGCTGCCCTCCTTCTTCATATCCTACATATCCTGGAGGAGCCCCGATAAGCCTTGAAACAGAATACTTCTCCATATACTCGCTCATGTCAATCCTGACCATATTATTTTCATCATCAAAAAGGCTTGCTGCAAGTGTTTTGGCAAGTTCAGTCTTACCTACACCTGTAGGTCCCAAGAACAGAAAAGAACCTATAGGTTTTGAAGGGTCTTTTATTCCAGCTTTGGAACGCAGTATTGCTTCTGATACAAGTTTTACACCTTCATCCTGTCCAATTACACGTTTGTGAAGTTCATCCTCAAGATGTAATGTCTTTTCACGTTCACTTTCATTTAATTTTGCAACAGGAATTCCTGTCCACCTTGAAATAATCTTAGCAATCTCATCTTCTGTAACATTTTCCTGTACAAGGGTATTCTTGTTATCCTTTACCCTGTCTTCCTCTTCCGCAAGCTGTCTTTCAAGCTCTGGAAGCCTTCCATATTGTAATTCGGCAAGTTTTTCAAGGTTATAATCCCTCTTGGCAGCTTCCATCTCTGTATAGATATCATTTATGCTTTCTTTTAATTTATTAACTTTATCTACAGCAGATTTCTCCTGGTCCCACTTTGCCTTCTGTGCTGTAAAGTTATCTTTTAATTCGGCAAGTTCTTTCTGCAGGTTTGCAAGCCTTTCTTTTGAAAGATTGTCATTCTCTTTTTTAAGCGCAGCTTCTTCTATTTCAAACTGCATAATCTTTCTCTGTACTTCATCAAGCTCAGCTGGCAAGCTGTCAAGTTCTGTCTTTATCATTGCACATGCCTCATCCACAAGGTCAATGGCCTTATCAGGAAGAAAACGGTCTGAAATATATCTGTCTGACAATGTTGCTGCTGCTACAAGCGCAGCATCTGTTATCTTAACACCATGGAAAACTTCATACCTGTCTTTAAGCCCACGCAATATTGATATTGTATCCTCAACTGCTGGCTCTGACACCATTACTGGCTGGAACCTTCTTTCAAGTGCTGCATCTTTTTCAATATACATACGGTATTCATCAAGTGTAGTTGCACCAATACAATGAAGTTCACCACGTGCAAGCATTGGTTTTAACATATTTCCTGCGTCCATTGCACCATCTGTCTTGCCTGCGCCAACAATAGTATGAAGCTCATCAATAAATAGTATTATCTGCCCGTCACTTTTCTTAACTTCTTCAAGTACAGCTTTAAGACGCTCTTCAAATTCACCACGGTACTTAGCACCTGCTACAAGGGCACCCATATCAAGCGCAAATATTTTCTTATCTTTAAGGGCTTCTGGTACATCACCACGCACAATACGCTGTGCAAGCCCTTCAACAGCAGCAGTTTTTCCAACACCAGGCTCACCGATAAGCACAGGGTTATTCTTTGTTTTACGTGAAAGTATCCTTACAATATTACGGATTTCACTATCCCTGCCAATAACAGGGTCCATTTTCCCGTCTTTAGCCCTTTCAACAAGGTCTGCACCATATTTCTCCAATGTATCATAAGTAGCTTCTGGATTGTCACTTGTAACCCTCTGGTTACCTCTGACCTTTGACAATGCCTGCAGAAACCTTTCCCTTGTAATCTGGCACTGTTTCATAAGTGCTTTAATCTCTTTATCAGGATGGGCAAGCAGGCTTAAAAATAAATGCTCTACTGAAACATATTCATCTCCCATATGTTTTGCTTCATCTTCCGCATATATCAAAGTCTGGTTTAAATACTGGTCAATATGAAGCTGTCCGCCACTTACCTTAGGACGTTTTGCTAACAGCCCGTCAACTTGCGCCATAAATACATCAGGTTCAATACCCATCTTTTCAATAAGTTTTCTTATAAGACTGTCCTCAACAGACATCATAGATGCCAGCAAATGCGGCTGTGCAATCTCCTGGTGGCCGTAATCCATTGCAACCTTTTCACAGTTCTGTACTACTTCTTGTGATTTTTGTGTAAATTTACTGATATTCATATGCACACCTCCAATTCCGCATAAACACATATAACTATAATATTACCACTTTCATTGAAAGCAATCATAACACTTTCTGTTAGCCAAGTCAAGAGGTGAGTGCTAATATTTTTGTTATTTTTTGCAATCCCTTTAAAATGAATGGTTTGCCGTCTTTTGTATCTTCTAAAATTGTGATTTTTTCTATTTTGACACCAATTTTTCTTTTTTTGTGTAAAGATATTGAACTTGCAACCAACGCTTAAATTCTTGTTGTTTTCTAAACCTCATATTTTCGTAACAATTCAATAACCGTTTCACCCTTTAATTTAGAAAAAACAAATAAAGATGTCACTACGCAAGTTATAATAATCACAATAAATAAAAGCAAAGTCTTGATTACTGGAAAAGCAAATGGAATACCATATCTATTAAAGTTTGTAAATATCACATAACTTGCTGGTAAACCAATTATCAAAGCAATAACAGACGATAAAATTGAGTACCCAAGACTTTCAAACACTATCATTTTTTTAATCTGTTTTCTTGTCATACCAACGCTTTCTAAAACAGCAAATTCTTTAGAACGGTTTTGTATGCTTTCAGACATCATGTTTAAATAGTTTGAAATAGCAAGGAATATAATAATAATTCCTAAACTTCCACCTAAAACAGTAATTTGGCTTTCGGAATTTTTCATTTCTGAATAATCACCTAATTTTGATTCTGTAGAAATGAATTTATTACTCTTTATAAGCTTTTTTATTGACGTTTCTACACTTTTAGAAAAAGGGACATCATAATCAATTTTTATCATTTCTATCAAAGGCTGTCCCATGATTTTATTGAAAAAATCATCACTCACAATCAAATCAGGTGTATAACCAGCAGAATAATAGGCTGGGTAATCATCTATAATTGCTCCTGTTTCAATGTTTTCTTTTTTATCTGGATTTAGGGCAGCCGGAATTGAAAATTCAACGTTTTTTCCTATAATACCATTACCGCCCTGTGTAAAATTTTCAGAAACAAAAGCAATATCTCCATTTTTAAATTCTTCCTTATCAAGTGGATTTTTTAAAGTATTATTTATTCTTTCAAATTCTAATTCATCAATTCCTACAACTCTGCAAGTAAACAAATGGTGGTTTGGCTGTTTCTTATATAGCTCAATATCTTTTTCGTAGTTACCTGGAGAATATCTGGAATTATATAGTTCTTTATAATATTCTCCATAGACATTTTCTTGATATGGCACAAATGCAGTTGCTGATTTTAAAACCCGCACATCTTTTACACCATCTATGGATTTTATTTGTTCAATTAAATCCAAAGTGATAACTTGTTCCTCATTATCCGAAAGTAAAGTTTGGTTTAAAAGTCTTAAATCATAATCATAAAAATGATTCAAAATATTTTTTGCATTATTTACATAAATAATAACATTAATAATAAGAAAAAGTGATACTGCCAAACTCAATGAACACATAATAATAATAAATTGTTTCTTATCCCGGAACAAATTCATTTTTACCATAGAGCAAATGTCCCCACCAGTCCTTTTTTTGTTTTTAACTTTTACAGGTACTGCCCCTACATATTTCATGGCTTCAACAGGAGAACAATTCATAGCTATTTTTGCAGGTTTCTGGCTACTAATCATTGTTACCACAAATGAAAAAACAGTAGCTATTACAAATACCCACAAAGAGATAGTTCCAACTTCACTTGTTGCAACCGTTGGATTTAGAACATGTAATAATTGAGGAATAATAATTTTTCCAACAACTGCTGAACAAGTTAAACCTAATGGAATTCCTATAACTGTATTCCACAATATTTGCTTATATATCATCTTTTTAATTTGAACAGTTGTAGTTCCGATTGTTTTAAGCTGTCCAAAATATCGTATATCCCGGTTTACAGAAATGTACAATGTATTATAAATAAACAAATATCCACTCATAAAAACTAAGGCTAATAATATCACTAATCCAATAATAGTTTTTATGAAATTAGAAATAGTATCATAATCAGCTTTAATAATTTGGTTTCCAGATAATTTAATTTGATTTTGCATTTCTATAATATCATTTTTGGAATACAGAGGATTTTTCAATGAAACTTTTAAAGACCCCTGCGTTACATCAGTCTGTAAAACACCTGTTGATTTATAAAACTTCTCAGAAACATAGCCTTTGTCTATACTTGTATAATCCAAAAACCAACCACTTAAAACAAAAGTTTTTATTATATCTTCATTTTTGCTATTTTCTGCTAAAGTCTGGTATATTAAAGGTAATTCCATACCCACTTTAGGATTTTTAATTCCCATAGAACTTAAAGCACTTCTTGAGAGCATAATTTCATTTTCTTTATTTGGATATTTGCCTTTATAATAATCCAATGCTGGAACCGTCTGTTTTTTCCAGCAAGTATCATCTAACCAATATAATTTCAACTTGTTTAATTCTTTATCTTGATATTTTGACACGATTGCGCATTTCACACTAAGTCCTGCATATTTTACATTATCCATTTCCCGTATGACAGATACTTGATGGTCTCTTGGCTCTGTCAATTCAATATCATAATCTATCCCCTGCACTCTCTGTTGTCTTAAAGAAACTGTATCCCAATAGCTTAATCCAACAGATATTATGGTACAGAGTAAAAATGTCGTCAAAAAAATTGCTGCTATGGTTAATATATTTCTTTTTTTATCCGCCTTATATGTTGTTTTAGCAAGGTCATTAATTACTTTTTTGTTATCGGTTTTGAGCATTTTTACTCACCACCTTTCACGATTTTCCCATCTTCTATGCGGATAATTCTATCTGCCATTTGAGCAATCTCTTCATCGTGAGTAATCATTACAATTGTTTGGGACAGATTCTGGCTTGAAACTTTTATCAAGCCTAAAACATCTTGGCTTGTCTGGCTATCAAGATTTCCAGTTGGTTCATCTGCAAGAATAATGGCTGGTTTAATTGCCAAAGCTCTTGCTAATGCCACACGTTGTTGCTGTCCACCAGATAATTGGTTTGGCATAAAATATTTTTTATCTTCTAATTTCAATAATTTAAGAATATTCTCAATATAATCATTATCTGGTTTTATACCATCCAGCTTAATAGGAAGTACAATATTTTCATACACATTCATAAGTGGCAAAAGATTATAGTTTTGAAATACAAATCCTATTTTTCTTCTTCTGTAAATAGTTAATTCATCACAAGATAATCCCGATATATCTCTTCCATCAATAATAACTTCACCTGAAGACGGATTATCCAATCCGCCGAGCATATGCAAGAGAGTAGATTTGCCGCTTCCAGAAGTTCCAACAACCGCTAAAAATTCCCCTTTACAAATATCTAAATCTATACCATCCAATGCTTTTACAGTATTCTCTCCCATATTGTAATATTTTTTTAGATTTCTAACTGATAAAATATTCATTTTCCATCTCCCTTTCTTTGTTTGACCTAATAATAACAAAGACTTCTTTCTCAAATCTTTCTCAAAAGTGACAATTTTGACACAATTAAAGATTGAGAAAAAAGTCTTGGTTAAAAATCCCTACGGGATAAGAAAACTTCAACAATAGTTCCTTTATTTAATTTAGATTTTATTTTCATATATCCTTGTTGTTTTCTTAAAACTTCCCTAGCCAAATATAACCCTATCCCAAAGCCTTGTTTATCTGTTACATTTGTTCCTCTGTAAAATCTTTGGAATATTTTTCCTTGCTCTTGCTCTGGTATACCTATCCCATTATCTATAATTTGTACACATACAAATGACTCATATAAAATAGGCTTAATCGTTACTTCTGTATTATTTGACGAGTATTTTATCGCATTTTCAATAATATTCGCAAAAACTTCCTCTGTCCATTTTGGGTCAGCAAAAACTTTATAATTATTACTTTCTGGACATATACGGATGTTTTTTTTCATTGCGTCTAATTCTACCGATTGACAACATTTTTTAATTATCTTGTCTAATTCAATTATTTTAGGGTTGACAGAAATAATTTCCTGCTCTGCATATGGAGATTTAAGCAATTCTTTCATAAAAAATTCTAATTTTTCTGCATTTTTTTCGATTTTATCTGCCAGTCTGAATGATGATGATTCACTTAATTCATCTTTCAATAAACCTGCATATAAAGTAATATTTGCAAGTGGAGTCCGTATTTGATGACTGATATTAGAAAGTAATGACTTTATAATATCACGCTCTTGTTCCGCAACTTCTTTTTGCATACTAGAAATTTCAACAATACGGTTTAGTCTTTCTGAAATAGCCGAATTTAAGGATTCATCATATACAATATCAATCCGTTTTCCACTGAGTATTTCATCAGCTTTATTCAAAAAGCTATTATACTGGGATAACATCTTATTTTTATACCAACGGATTACCAAGCCTGAAATAATAATATTTAAAATTATAACACCAATAATTCTGATAATATGGATACTCATTTACATACTCTCCCAAACATATCCCTTTCCGTAAACAGTTTTTATATAGGTTGGATTAGAAGAATCATCTTCAAGTTTATCTCTTAGCCGTCTTATCCCAACAGAAAGAGCATTATCTTCTACATATTCTGTCCCCTCTGGCCATACCCATTCAAGCAACCGTTCCCGTGTTAATATTCTATTTGGATTTGAAACCAATAAATATAAAATCCGTTGTTCTGTTCTACTTAACTCTATTTGTACTCCATTTTTATAAAATTCCATTGTTTCAAAAATAAATAGAAAAACGGAATTTCTATATTCCCGCTTATTTGCCGTTAGGTTCCGCCTAAGCAAAGCTCTGATTCTAGCACGAAGAACCATAAGGCTGAAAGGTTTTGTAATATAATCATCCGCTCCACTTTCTAAGCCTTTAACTATATCTATTTCCATAACTTTGGCTGTTAATAAGGCAACTGGAATCCGTATTTTCTTTTTCAATTCACGGCAAAGTTCTAAACCGTTTCCATCTGGAAGATTGATGTCAACTATAAGTAAATCAAAATAATAAAGTCCAAGTGCTTTTCTTGCCTCTGCTATAGTCTTACATATTATGAAATTTAATTCTTCATCTTGTAAAGATAATTCAATTCCCTCGGCTAAGTCTGTATCATCTTCTAAAATCATGACTAATTTTTTATTTTTAGTTATCACGTATAACATCACTCCTCATAAAGCATAAATTTATTTTGGAATTATCATTTTACATTTACAAATCCATTTTCCCAAAATACCCAATAGATATAACTACCCATTATTTTTTACTCTCCCAGCCAAAGAAGTTTTATTTTGTTCTTTAAGACAGAATAAAGAAATTACTACTGGAATAAAAACCATGGCAATAATATATAAAACAACTGCTAACAGCGGAAACTTATACTGTAAATAACTTGCAGTTCTTTGCATAAAACAAATAAACCCAAAACCTGTAGCTGTTCCAGCTGTCAATGTAATTATAATGTTTGGCAATGCAATAAGAAAACTCTCCCATAATAACATCCTGGATATTTGCCCCTGTTCCATGCCAACAGATTCTAAAAGCGTCAGTTCCCTCTTTCTTGCAACAATACTGCTTATTACTGTATTAACCAGATTAAAAATGCTAAATAAAATAATAAAGATAGAAACCCCATATATCTGTGCCTGGTATTCTTTTATCAGTCCAGAATCTTCTATAAGCTGTTCTCTTAATGTATAAAAATCTAAATCTTCATATCCATTTAACAATTTCCTCAACCTGCTTTCTACCTGTGTGCCATTCTTCTCATAATCTTCTACAGAAACAATAAATCCATTTGTAATATTCATTTCCTTCCATAATTTAGCCATTGTCACATCTGCCATATAGTAATCTGGACGGTCTATATCTGATGTTTTAACTGTTTCATCAGAAACAGCGGCTATTTCCAGTTCTATACTATGCTGCTCCCCGTCAAAATACCTGAATGTTATTTTTTCTCCTGGCTTAAATACAATACCATTTATACTTTCAGTAAAGTTCCGGTTTGTTACAAGGATTGCATTATTTTCTGCCATATATTCATAATTATTATTACCATCTGCATTTATCTGGAAATATCCAGAATCATCTTCTGAAAGAGGATAAAATGGCTGGGTAAATGTACTTCCCTGGTATTCAATAACACCTGTTGCACTTTTTTCTGCTAATACATCTTTTACATATGGTATATTAAGTATTTTTTCTTTCAAAGTACCATCCAGATGGCCAGTTAGCTGCATATCTGTTATTCCATATGTTTCTGGCATGTTATGGTCATACATATAAGAAATATAATATTCTCCATTCTTAAAATAAGACTGTCTTGAATAATCCATCTTATCCCATGAAGAGTTCCATGTAGAAGCCACCATAAATAAAATACCTCCAAAAGCAAGTGAAACTGTTGCAAGCCACCATTTTTTGCGGTTATTTCTACATTCTATCTTAGCTAATGTGTATGGTGATAAATATTTATGCTTGTAGTTATATGGTTTTTCTTTTACTTTACTATTTACAATTCTGGATGCCTCAACTGGAGAAATTTTTGCTGCAACAGATGCTGGCCTGCTTATAGATATCTGTACAATAAAACACCCCGCAATACTTGTTAAAACTGATATAACCAGATAATTCTTAAAACTCCAGCCATCAGACACCAGAGAATAAGCAGTTATGCCACTAACCAGCAGAGCAGAAGGTATAGAAAATGCACTTAGCAAAAGTCCTTCCCGGCGTATCATTTTCTTAACCTGCCCTGGTGTCATCCCTATTGTCTGGAACTGTCCTATCTGCTGTATCCTGGAAACCACTGAAAAGTAAAAAATACTATAAACCACAATACTTCCAGCTGCAAAAAGCAAAACAGCTACAAATAAAACAGTAAATAACCCAGAATTCCCACTCTGGAGTGACTCTGAAAATTTACTATTTAGGTTTACATTCTGCCTGTCAATACCATAACCAGCAGCAACCTGGTAAATAAGCGTTGTAAATGTGGAATAAGGCATATCATCCACATTATTAAAACGTACAAGTGCTTCATATGGTATCTTTTCCATAGCAGGACTTCTGTCTGCAAATTCCTTTGAAGTATAAATAATATATGTTAAGGAAGTATTCTTCTTATCTGTAAAACCAGTTACAATAAATTCTTCATTTCCAGCACCCATATCCAATGTAATAACTGTCCCAGGTATACTTTTTTTGTTTAACTTTGCCATAAAAGCCTTATCTACAACAATTTCATTATATTTTTGTGGAAAGGTTCCCTCTGTAATCTCATAGGTACTTATCGCTTTATTATTGCTGCCCAAAAAAGAAAACTTGTATTCTATGCCATCTGTTTCAAACTTTTTATCACAAAATTTATATGGTACAGCTTCTTCAATCCTGCTGTCACCTGACATCCCCTCCACCTGTCCAGAAGTAACATGCATATATATTACATGCTGCATTTTATCAAGTATCTTTTCATCAGCAATCTTATAACCAGTAATATAAAGAGAAATTGTTGCCACTAATGTAACTGCTAAAAAAATTGATACAGCAGAAAAGAAACTGGACAACTTTTTTGACATCAGGTTATTTCTGGCAATACGGTAAAGCACCAGGTTATTATTATTTCTGTCAAGCCTCATACTTACCACCTGCTTTCTGCAATCCTGCCATCTTCAATACGGATTGTACGGTCTGCTAACTGTGCTATTTCATTATCATGTGTAATCATAACAACAGTCTGGTGGAAACTTTTGCTTGTAGCCTGAAGTAATCCTATAACTTCCTGGCTTGTATGGCTGTCTAAATTCCCTGTAGGCTCATCAGCCAGTATAATAGCGGGCTTTGTTGCTAATGCTCTCGCTATTGCTGCCCTTTGCTGTTGTCCCCCAGATAATTTATTTGGCTTTCTGTATAACTTATCCTCTAATCCCAATGTTTTTACAATACTTGTAATATACTTATCATCAGCTTTGCGCCCATCTAATTCAACTGGAAGAACAATATTATCATATATAGACAGATTAGGTATAAGATTATAATTTTGGAAAATAAACCCTATTTTTCTCCTGCGGAAAATTGTAAGTTCATTTCTTCCCATACCATTTAATTCCTGCCCATCTACAACAATACTTCCGCTTGTTGGGTTATCCAGGCCTCCAAGCATGTTAAGAAGTGTACTTTTGCCAGAACCAGAAGTACCAACAATAGCAGTGAAACTTCCTTGTTCTATCTCTAATGTAACTCCATCAAGTGCTTTAACTAAAACTGGTTCTGTACCATAATATTTCTTAACATTATTTGCACATAAAATATTCATTTCTGTTATCTCCCTTCTATATTATATTTTTATTATAGAAGCAGATTTTATCAATCCTGTTTCAATTTCATAAATAAAAGTATCAAAACCGAAACAATCAGTTTTAAAACCTGTTTGGAAGACAAACTGAGAAACAGCTCCCTTTTCCTTGTACAGAATGTACAGAAATATATCCCTTTTGCAAAGTAATAATATGTCTTGCAAGATAAAGCCCTAACCCCAGGCCTTCAATTTTAGAAACGCTTTTTTCCCTGTAAAATCTTTTAAATATATCATTAATATGTGCTGTTTCAATACCTTTTCCTGTATCCCTGATTTTAATTTCTGTATACATTTCCCCTGTATTAACTGAAATATGGATTTTACCATTTTCTGGCGTATATTTAACAGCATTATCCAGAATATTTCCTATAGCTTCAGCTGTCCATTTCATATCATGGTAAACCCTTATAGAAGAACGGCAGTCAACAGAAATCTCTATATTCTTATGTCCAGCTTTATGAATTATATCATTTACTGCAACCGCAAGTGTTTCAATTATCCTGTTATCTGCTGGTTCAAGATTTATCATATCTGTTTCAAGCCTTGAAGATTTTATAAGCGTATCTAGTAAAAATTCCAGCTTTACAAGCTGTTTCTTTATAACATCAACAAACTGCACAGATTGTTCCTGGATAATATCCTCATCTGATAACATTCCACAATACATCTTTATATTAGAAACTGGCGTTTTAATCTGGTGTGTGATTTCAGAAACCATTTCTTGTATTTCCTTTTTTTCTTTCTTATTTTCATCAAACTTAAATTTAACAATACTATTCATCTTTTCAAGTTCCATAATTATCTTAGATGTAAGTGTTTCTTTATTCTGCAGGCTTTGTATAGAAACACCATTCATAATATTCTGGGTATAATTACATATATCATCAGAAAAATTAATAAACCTTCTGCGGAAATAAAAATAACTGCATAAATTTACCAGACCCAAAGATAAAATAATAAAAGTTAATAACAGCTTCATAGCAGCATTATTAACTTCTTTTAAAATAAAAATCCCGCCACAGGTAAGCAGAAAAATATTAGCAAAAAATAATATGTACTTTATAATTTTCATTTACTCTCTCCAACCCATTTATATCCTAAACCATAAATTGTCTTTATATACTCATATTCCCCATCAGCAATTTTATTTCTCAGCCTGCTGACATTTAAAGAAAGTGTATGTTCATTTACATAATTCTCTTTCCTGTCCCATATTTTTTCAAGTAAAATATCCTTTGTTAAAATCTTATCTTTATTTTTACAAAACACTTCTAATATTTCAAACTCTGTTGGAGTCAGTGAAACAATTTCTCCCTTACTTTTCACAAAATGGCTTTCCAGGTCAATAAACAAGTTGCCACATACATAAGTTCCAGTTTTTTTTACATCAAGACATCTTCTTAATACAGCCTGGATTTTTTCCATAAGTACCTTAATACTAAATGGTTTTACAATATAATCATCCGCTCCAGATTGCAACCCTTGGATAATCTCTTCTTCAAGACCATGCGCAGTTAAAAAAATAAACGGGACATTATATTTTAATACAGACTCCTTAGCAAAAACAAAGCCATCACCATCTGGTAAATTCACATCTAATAATATTAAATCAAATTTTTCTTTTTTCATATTATCTTCTGCTTCTTCAATACTATATGCAGAAAATGGCACTATTCCACGTTTCTGCAGGTTATAACATAACCCAGAATTTAAAATTTCATCATCTTCAACTACTAAAATCCGCTTTTCCAATTTATTTCCCCTCCTGTCCAGGAAAGAACCAATGTTCATTACCACCCAGAATAACTACTTCACACATTACAGCTATTCTATTTATAAAAAATATCCTTCCTGCATTAAGCTTTCTAGTACCCTGGCTTCTCTGGCAAGTATAACCTGGCCTGCTTCTTCTGATGCACTTTCACGGTTTACCTGGATTGCTTTTTAAAAGAACATTTTTTTCAAGCCACGCAGCAACTCCGTCACTATTATTTCCACCAATTACATCTGTTGCAATTTCCTTTAATTCAGGTACAGCATTGGCAACTGCATAACATTCATCTGCCATCTGGAACATTTCAATATCATTCATTCCATCCCCAAACACTACTACACGGTTACACCCAAGCAATGTTTTTAACTCCCTGGCCGCATTTGCCTTTGTAGATGCATGTGGCATAATCTCCAGCCACTGTGCACCTGAATAAATATCTTTCTGGTATATACAGTGATATTTGTCTTTATATTTTCTATATAACGGAAACAGCTTTTCTGGCAAATCAATACAAGTAATATAAAAACTTTTTCCCTCTTGTAACTCTTCTTTATTCTTTACAGGATGCTTTCTTCTGTCATTTTTTCTTGTTGTAATAAATTCTAACATTTCCTTGGAACTTTTTCCGGGAATATATAAAAACTGCTCAATTCCATTAATAAATGTATATACTATTGGATATACACCATTATCAACTAAATCCTGCAGTACTCCATCTATACCCTCTTCAAAAAAATTCTCTAATATCATTTCACCAGTCTGGTTATCAATAATAAATGCACCATTATAAACAATCAGTGGTATTTTTGCATCCAGCCCTTTTGTTACCTTTGGAGCTGAAACCATAGAACGGGCTGTTGCATAAGAAAACATTATACCTTGTTCTGTCATTTTGTTAATAACTTCATTTGTATAATCTGATGTAGTTTCATTACTTCTTAATAAAGTTCCATCTAAATCTGATACATAAAGTGTCTTGTCTTCCATGTTAATCTCCCCATACTGTGTCTGCAAACATAGTTTTGTATACATTACACCTGGATAGAATACATAATGGCAATCTATCCAGGCAAAAACTATATTCTTTATTATCTGTACTATGTTTCCTATTATATCACATATGCCGTGCTTAAAACAGCCTTCCAGTAACACTTTATGTTATATTTTCTTACATTTCTATATAGAAGCTGGAATATTTATATCCTGCACCTGTTGTACAGTCTCCCCAGTTTTATTATATATTACAGCTTCCTTATAACCAGCTGGCTTTGTTCCCTGGTAATCTGTTTTATACAGGTTACTATTTTGCTCCAATAATATCCTGCCTTCTTCACTAATTTCCACTGTATCTGTTTCTTTATCTGTTTCTTTACCTGTTTCTTTGCCTGTTTCTATTCTTTCCTCCAGTTTTTCACGCTCTTCTTTACGTTTCTCAATAATCTCTTTAGTTTCTTCTTCTGCCCTTTCTCTAATTTCTTCTGCTTCCTCCCTTGTTCCTTCACCAGCCTTGTTTTTATATTCTTCTGCTTTATTAAAAAACTGCCCGGCATATCCCATTGCCCTCTCCATTGTTGCTGTATCACCTCTGCGTTTTGCTTCCCTGAAAACCCGCATAGGAGTATTAACCAGCTTCATATTTGCACTTGCACCTGAAAGCCCTTCCATTGTTTTGGTATTCATAAATAAAACCTCCTCTGTTATGCTGGTAAACTGTTATTTATAGCAAAGAATAATTGCTAGTATACCAGTACCCTGATATTTTTTATAAAACTTCCCTCCCTGTCTACTCTTTCGGTGACATAAATATAAATTATTAGTTTCTCGTTTTAAAAAGCCTTTTTAATGTTATATATGGTGTTATTTAATGGTATAAGCACAGAAACCGCAAAGACACCTTTTTCCAGTCTGGTTTCCATCACACCATTATAACTGTCCGCTACATCCTTTATATTTAATAAACCAATCCCATGTTCTTGTTTGTTTTCCTTACTTGTAAATATTATTTCATGTTTATTTTTTAAATCCGTACTATTTCTGGCTTCTAAAAGAAAACATTTTTTAATAACTTTAGCCTGTATATTAATAAAACGGTACTCACCACAATTTAACTTTTCACATGCCTCCAAAGCATTATCCAGTATATTGCCAAATAAAACACATAAATCAAATTCATTAATACAGCATTTCCTGGGAATATCTACATCACATTCCCAAACAATATTTTTACTTGCTGCCATTTTTTGTTTCTGGCATAAAACCGCATCTACTGCCCTGTTTCCTGTAATATCCCCGCAAAAACTAAATTGTACATTATCTTCCATAGTTTTTAAATAAATACCCATTTTATCCCACTCTTTATTTTCAAACAAGCCCGAAAGTGCAATAATATGGTTCTTCATATCATGTCTTAATCTTTCCTGCTGGCTATGTTGTTCTTCCAGCATTTTATACACTGCAATCTGTGAATAATACTGGCTGCTTTTCCTCTGTTCCAGATAAACCATATTTATACCCAATATACAAGTTATAACAATACACATAGACAATGCTTTAAATACACAAACCCCTGCATGGCTAAAAACCTGGTTATAATATAAACCCATATTTTCACCAGGCCTGGTTAAAATACCATTACTTGCACCCCAGTCTGCTATATCTGATACTATAACCACCATAAGCAATGGAACAGCAATTATAATGTTCCATTTTACTATCCTGGTGTAAAATACAGATATTAACCATTTTGACATAAAAAAATATATAATAATTATTTCTATAACATACCTGGAACATATTACCAGACAGTTTTCCCATTCATTTAAAAAAGGTTCTTGAATATTACCTGCTATATGCATTAAAAATAATATTAAACATGAACAAAAAGAGTCCCAAAAACCACCCGCCAATGTTGTAACAGCAACAAGCACAGATGCAACTGACAGCTTTTTCTCTATGCCACCTTGGAAAAGTATTAACACTGCCCCAATAAAAAATATATGGTTCAATATTGCTATAGCAATATATGGAACATAAACAATGTTATTAACAATGCTTATTATTATCCACCCAGCAAAAATAACAGCCTTGAATACATACCCATTTATTTTTGAAAGCTCTAAATACTTTTTACAAAATCCTGTTTCTGCACATATATATCCACAGTAACAGAATATTACTGGTAAGATTTCCACAAAAACCAAGACTTGTTTCATATAATTCCTCCGTTTTTTCTCATAACACCAAGTACCGCCTTGCAAAACTTTTCATATCTTCTCTTTGAAATCACAATCTTCTCTCCATTTTCCAATATAGCTTCCTGCCTGTTATATGCATCAACATATTTTAAATTTATAAGATAACTCTTGTGGCATCTGAAAAAACCTTTATCTTTCAAGCTTTCTTCTAAAACGCCTATTTTTTCATAATATGTAAAAATATCTTTTATCCCATGGACATTAATTAACCTTCCCTTTATTTCAAAATAATAAATATCATCCAAAAACAATTTTATTGTCTGTCTTTCCTTGCTGGCAATTATAAATTCCTGTGTACTTTTTTCTATTTTAATAACCGCTCTCTGTAATACCCTCTCAAGCTTTTTGTTATCAACTGGTTTTAAAAGATACTGGAAAGCCTCAACATCATAAGCTTCAAATACATACTTCCTGCTGGCAGATACAAAAACAAGCATTTTATTGTATTCCCTTTCACGGAAAAACTGTGCTGTTTTCATTCCATCTAAACCATCCATAACAATATCAAGAAAAATAATATCAAAACTTCCTGACGCTTGTAGAAGGTCTTTTCCATTTCCAAACTGTTTTATAATAAAGGGTATTTTCATACTTTCCAGAATTTGCTTAATTTTCCTTGCCATTTGGCAACATTCTGTTAAATTATCATCACACACTGCTACTGAAAACATCTTTACTACCTTCCTTATATATAATATAAATATATATCGTCATAACCTGGTTTTGAGTTTTAATAATGTCATAAATGGAAATATTAATGTAATAAACGTAAAACCAGTATTTTTATTGACTTTTCTATGGTACATGATATAATTTCCCTATTATAATATATGGACCTGCACTTAGATTTACTGGCTCTGTCAATTTTAAAATAAGCATTTGGAGAAACCACATATGTTTGATTATAAACAATTTGAAGATGAACTTGTAACACAAATGGAAAGCACCCTGGAACAACTATTGGAAGAATACAATGATATTTATATATTTTCATTAGATATTGCTAATGACATGGGTTCAGCTGGCATAATTGCCAATACTTACAGCTTTCTGGAAGAACAAGCAAGCCCTGGTGATGAAGATTATTACTATTTTAAATATTGTGAAGAAGAATGGGATATATGGGAATCTGGTAATTTTAACAAAATTAAAGATAATATGTCCTCTTATCTTGAAAACAACCATAAAAACTTTTCAAAAAACAGTGATGGAACATACATATATACAGAATTATTCTATGAACATAGTTCTAAAATAATAGAAAGCTGCATAAATGCACTTATCCGTTTTAAAACATCTGCCTGTAATGGTTTACTGTTAACTCTTAATATAAGGGAATTTTTAGAAGAAGATGAACGTATAGAAATATTTAAAAAATTAAATAGTAAAGAAGCGGCTGCTGAATATTCAGAATATATTGATGAATTTGCATAAAATCTAAAAACCATTAAATAATCTTATTAGAAATGACATATTATTACTAAACCAGCTAAAAATAAATTTGGGAAACCAGAATATAGAACCAACTAAAGCCATATAACAGGCTTTCCTTTAGATACCAGCATCTTAAAGGAAAGCCTGTTATTATAATTTATGGCTTATTTTTTAAATCTTAAGAAAATGATAAGTATTTTATAAGACTATCTTGAAGGATAAATGTGTCTGGTCTGGTACAATATATATAGTCAAAGGAATTTACCGTTTAAAACCAATAATGAAAGAAGGTACAGATATTATGGATAAAAGTTTAACCAGTAATTATACTCTTAGTGCATATAATAATAATATTACTCCTGCTACTAATAATTATAAACGGAAAAGAAAAAAGAAAAAAAAATTCCGTGGAATTTTAAGACTGTTTGTTGTACTGCTTTTTCTTATTACATGCATTTTGATTGCAAAAACAATGTCTGGAGTTATATTTGAAATAATTAATAGCCATGACATCCCTTTTTCCAGCCAGTATAATGAAATTTCTGAAAATAACAAAGAAGATTTCATTAAACAACTGCGGGCAGACAGTTATCCTGAAAGCCTTATAAACCTTTATGAAAAACATCCAGAAACAAAAGAGTTTGTACAAAATTATCCAAAATATAAGGATGATAAAGGAAAAATTAATATTAAAAATGATGTAAATAAGGGTGAAATCCCTCTTTTCCTGCAATGGGACCAAAGATGGGGGTACAGAAAATATGGTGGTGACTTTATAGCTGTAACAGGATGCGGTCCAACATGCCTTTCAATGGTACAATGTGGTCTGTCTGGCAAGACCAAATGGAACCCATACAGGGTTGCCAAAATGGCAGAAGATAATGGTTTCTACGTTGAAGGTTCTGGTTCTTCATGGGATTTAATGAATTCTGGAGCGGGAATAATTGGGCTTGTCTATAACAAGGTATCTTTTGAAAGAGAAAGCATACTTAACTGGTTAAGTTCTGGAAATCCTATTATATGCAGCATGGGTCCAGGAGATTTTACAACGACAGGGCACTTTATAGTATTATCAGGGACAGATGGAAATGGCAATGTAATTGTAAACGACCCTAATAGTATTGCAAATAGCAGCAAAACATGGGATATTGATAAAATAATGTCACAAATGCGTAATTTATGGGGATATTCATTATAAAATATTTTAATCCTTGATATAATACCTGCACTTATATATAATAAAATGCAGAAGGTGGTATATATGAAGATTTAGAAATTGACTTTTCACAAATTAATTTTTAACCTTCTATACTAAAAATACAGCATATGGAATAAAACCATAAGCTGTATTTTTTTATTTATAATAAAATTAATGTAACCCTCAATATATGCAACAATAATGTGCAAAGCAGGTTCTTGTAATTGCAAGATTCTGGGCTTTCACTTTTTTACAAAAATTTCTAATATAAAAAATCCTAAATTCTGCACTAAAACATTAATCTCATTCGTGTTATTTAATGAAAGGAGTTAAATATGGTATACATAAACACAGAAAAAGAATATGTTAAAGCTGTTGGACAGTTCTCAGACATGATATTCAGAATAGCATACCAGAACTTATTTAATACAAGTGATGCAGAAGATGTTGTGCAAGATGTATTCTTAAAGCTTCTAAAACAAAAAGATAAAGGGTTTAATGATTATGAGCATCTTAAATCCTGGATTATAAGGGTAACTATTAACCAATGCCTGGATTATAAAAAGTCTTTTTTTAGAAAAAATACAGTTTACCTGGAGGATTTTGAAATTCCTTATGAACCGCATGAACGTGAAATCCTGGAGGAACTGTACCAGCTGCCAAAAGATTACCGCAATATTCTTTATCTTTATTACTATGAGGAATATACAATTAAAGAAATTGCAGAAATACTTGGCAAAAAACAAAATACAGTAAACTCAAAATTAGTCCGGGGACGTAACCGTTTAAAAAAACTTATGGAGGTAAAACATGGATAATAATTATAAAAATGCACTTGATAAAATAAGGCTTGCTAATTCTGAAAAAGAAAAAGCCAGAAATTTATTTTATGAAACAGAAACCCAGAACCTAAAAGGAAGGAGTGGTAATATGAAAACAAATAAATTTATTAAACCTGTACTGGCAGTTACCGCCAGCCTTATTGTTATATTAGCAGGTAATATTATAATCTCTGGTTTACATGAAAAACAAAACCACATAACAGAGAATAACACTTCTGGCAACAGCTTTTCAGTTACTGCATATGCAAAAGAAATAACCAAAACAGGAAAGGTATTCCCTGATACCATGGCTTCCTTAAACCATTCAATAGGATGGGATTCTAACGGAAGGATTAACTTTTCATTTCTTTTTCCATTAGAATGTAAAGGTAAAAATATTGATACTGTAACATATAAAATAAAAGAAGGAGTATTTGAAATTTCTAACCCTGCTGGAAAAAGTATTGTTATACATGGAGAAAAACCAGATATAGAACGTAAGCTTGCTTCCAGCATAATAGTAGCTGGTTTAGGGGATGATACAGAGGCTGGTTATGAATTTAACCAATACAAATCCTTTACATTAGATTATAATAACCAGACTAATGATAAAACTTGTATCAGTATATCTGATGTTTCAGATTTATGGTCTTCTGAAAAAAAGAATGAAGCCAAAAGATTTATTAATGGCCAAATGGGTAATTATGAAAAAAACCAATTATCAAATTTATTTACTAAAAATCTTGGCATTACTTGTACTGTAACATATAATGATGGTTCTACAGATACAAAAAATATCTCTGTTTCTAGTGAGATTGTAAAGCCTTCTGATGTATTAGATGAGGAAATCAAAGAATCTGAAAATTATGAAACAGTTGCTATGTTCTTTAGTATAGAATAACAAACTGCATATCTGTAATATTCATTAACAAATAATACTAATCCCTGCTGTTTATGTAATAACAATATACACAGCAGGGGGTTTTTATAAATCTTTTCCTTTACATGGCACTGTTTTTCTGCTGCATGTCTTAAATCCCAGATATATTGCATCTTTGGGACATTCATGCACACATGCGCCACATCTGATACATTCTGCAGAGTCTGGTTTTTCTACAGGGTCTACATCCATTTTACAAATTTTCTTACATTTACCACATCCAACACATTTATGTTTATCAACTTCCAAATGGTAAATACTGGCCTTATTAAGCAATCCATAAATTGCACCAAGCGGACACATCACCTTACAAAAGAAACGGTATATTAAAATACATAAAATAATTGTTGCAACAAGTATAAACATTTTCAAAGAAAAAAGTTTTCCTATTGTCTGCCTTAACTCCTGGTGTGTACTTAAAAGTGGTATTCCGCCTTCAAGTGTCCCTGCTGGACATATAAACTGGCAAAATGCAGGTTTGCCCATCCCCATATAATTAGTTGCTACTACTGGCAATAAAAGTACAAAAACTACTAGAATTATATATTTTATGTATAAAAACCCTTTCCAAAGTTTTAATCTGGGTAAAGGGATTTTATGCAAAAGTTCCTGGAACAGCCCAAACGGACACAGCCAGCCACATATTCCTCTTCCAAAAAGCACACCAAATGCTAATAGAAGACCAGTTACATAAAAGCTAAAATTAAAATCCATTGAACCATTTACTGACTGTAGTGCACCTATTGGACAGGACAGGCTGGCAGCCGGGCAGGAATAACAGTTAAGCCCCGGATTACAGAACTGTTTCCACTTTCCTTCATAAATCCTGCCTCCTTTAAAGTTCATCATATGTGCATTAGAAAATCCAAATGCAGCAGCCTGTACCAGTTTTCTTTTTACAGCATATTTTATCTTCAATATAAATCACCCCAGTCCAATACATTCCAGGCATATATTTACTGCTTTATTTAACACTATTGCTGTTTCACCTCTTGTAATGCCATAAAATATAAATATACTTGCTATTAAAACAACTAAAACCCTTGATATATTCTTTACCTTATTTGCCATCCAGATAGTCCTCCACAAACTTCTTATAAACGCTTACATATGCACCAATAACTGGTTTTCCTGTAATATTCCCCTCCTTATCTACAAAAAGTGTTGTTGGCACCCCTGTAACCCAGTCCAATATACTATTAAAATCATTATTAGCAATTATCTGGGTAAAACCTGCATTTGCCTTTTCCATAATTTTCTTTGCAAGTTCTTTATGTGTTTCATCATCATCACCTTCTATATCACAAATAAGCCCAACAATCTGTACATTATCTGGCATCTCTTTTGCCCACTCTCCAAGCTCTGGCATTTCTTCTACACAGGGCGTACAAAAAGTCCCCCATATATTTACTACTGTTAAATCCTTTTCTTTAAAAATACTGTCTGTCACTTCATTACCATCAAGGTCCTTTGCTGTAAATGCAGGCATTTTATCTGGCATTCTGGTATCCAGTCCTGGTTCCGGTTCTTGCTCTTCAAAGAAATTTCCTCCAGCTGTATCTTCTATCAAACTATTCCCGCTATTATTTTTATTATTATCATTATTTTCAGTTTTATTGCTGCATCCAGCCACAATTACTGCCATCAGTAATATGCTGCATGCTTTAATTAGTTTTATTTTTACTTGCATATATTTTTATCTCCTTTAACCTTTTTTCATATCAATTATAAACCTGATTTTCTCATCTTCACTTTCACACTTTACATCCCAGTTATGAAGCATGGTTATTTCCTTTACTATAGCAAGCCCAAGACCTGCACCGCCTGTTTCTGTTGAACGTGAATTATCTATCCTGAAAAACCTTTCAAATATACACTCTATTTTTTCTTTTGGAATTGTCTTACCACAATTTTCCACAACAAATCTTGCACTGTCTTCCCCACTTTCTGTTAATGAAACTTCTATGTCCGTATTTTCATAACTATAGTTAACAACATTCCTGAACAGGTTATCAAATACACGCTCTATTTTCTCAATATCACATGATACCATAATATCTGGACCAATGTGGGTACTATAAGACAACCCTTTCTTTGCAAATACTGGCTGGAATTCGTATAAAATCTGTTCTGTCATAACTGAAAGGTTTACTGTTGAATACTCTAATGCCATATGTGTAAAATTATACCTTGCAACTTCAAAAAATTCATTAATTAAATCTTCAAGACGCTCTGCCTTTTTCATTGCAACCCCAAGATATTTATTACGTATATCCGCTGGAAGCTTGTCCTCATCCCTCACTAAAGTAATATACCCAAGCACAGAAGTAAGTGGTGTCTTTAAATCGTGTGCCATGTACACAATCATGTCATTCTTACGTTGTACTGCCTCATCAGCTTCCCGCCGGCTTTTGCGCACATTGGACATAATATCATTTAACTGGTTCTCCATCTCTTTTAACTCTGGTGGCAATTTTGCTGTTTCTGTACTGCCTGAATAAAGTTTTCCAACTTCCTGTGTCACACTGCCAAGCATTGAAGCAATCCAGAAAAAATGTATACACCCAATTAATACAGACCCGGAACATACCATAAATAAAAAAACCGCAGCAAAATTTTCATGCAGAAAATGAATTACTGGATAAAGCATGTCATCAAGATACCATATTTTTGAATTGCAATAAAACCACCCCGTTTCCCCTATTACCACAACAAAAAATACATAAATAACAATATGGAAAAGGAAACGCTTTACAAATGCCCTGGATACTTCATGTTGTACTCTTTTATCCATTTTATTCCTCCATACGGTAACCTACTCCCCATACAGTTTTAATAAATTTAGGTTTTCTTGCATTTTCATGTAGTTTCTCCCTAAGTTTTGCAATATGTGCAAATACTGTATTATTATTTCCAAGATATTTCTCACCCCATACCTTTTCAAATAATTCTTCTGAAGTAACTGCCTGGTTAATATGCTGGCATAAATAAAGCAATATAGAAAACTCCATAGGCGTAAGCTCAATATTTTCACCATAAAGCAATACTTTATGCCTGTCTGGAAATACTTCAAGACCACGTATATTATAATATTCCTCCTCCTTTGAAAGGGATGTATTATAAGCACCAGCACGCCTTAACTGTGCTTTCACCCTGGCAACTACTTCTAACGGATGGAATGGTTTAGTAATATAATCGTCTGCACCTAGTGTAATGCCATGTATTTTATCTGTTTCTTCTATTTTAGCAGTAAGCATTATTACAGGAAAAAACCATCTCTCTCTTATCTTTCTTAAAATTGTAAACCCGTCAGTCCCTGGAACCATCACATCTAATATTGCAAGGTCTACTATATTTGCATTTATATATTCTAAAACACCTTCTGAGGATGAAAATGAAATTACTTCAAAGCCTTCATTACCAAGATACAGATTTAATAAGTCTAAAATCTCCTTTTCATCTTCTACGATTACTATTTTTTTATCTGATATAACTTGTTGTTTCATATTATGTCCCCATTCTGCCTGCTAAAATTAAAATTTATTGTATCCAGGCGTATATCCGCAAAATATTTGCCCACATACTACAAATTATACCAGTATGTCAATATTAAATCCATATAAATTTTTCTTAAGATATTCTTTTATTAATTTTTTATAAACTTTATTACTCTTTTATTAAGATGCATTATAATACTATGCCTTTCCTGCTAATTTCTGGTTAATACTGTACAGTCTGTTACAATAAACATCTACAAACATCTTTTCAAATATTCATTTATAAACGTATTCCATTAATGATAATATAGAATAATGTTCTCCATACCATATTCTTACTAAATATAATAAAACATAAACTAGAGGGATTTTGCCAACATATACCAGAAAAACATAGATACCAAGATTATTCCCAATTACATATACTGTCCTTTATATTACAAGAGCTGTTACTATCTTTATTACTTTTTACCACCCAAAAGCCATGTTTGAAACATGGCTTTGCACTTATTGCACTTGGATGGGATACCAGGGTTACTTAATAAAATTTTTCAACTTCAAAGCCTTATCAATGCTTCCTTGTACTTTAAGCCGCCCAATTGTATATGCTGCAACAGGGTCTGTTTTTCCAGAAATAATATTAAATAATGTATCTGCCTTGCATATAAATATTGCATCCCTGTCATAATATTCATATGGTTCAATAATTAACTTGCCATCCTTTACCTCAACATAAAAACATCCTGAACCTTCACCAGTTATATTAAACTGGTATGCAAGATGTTCTGTTATATGGCTTACATCTGTGTCCTTAAACATATCCTTTACTTTATTAAAAATTTCATCAAATGTCATAAAACTACCTCCGTTTCTTTAACCAAAATTAAATTATTTTATATATTTCCAGATAATTACATTATAATTTAATACAGCTTACAATTCAATGTTTTTTAACCTAAAAATCCTATAATATCATTATATACCTTTTCTTTGCCTGTTTCATTTAATATTTCATGGCGCATATCAGGGTAAACTATTTGTGTTATATTGCCAAATCCTGCTAATTCCAAAGTTTTTATACTTTTATTGCTCCCCTTTTCAAGTCCTGTTGATACATCTTCTTCTCCTCTTAATGCAAGTACAGGCAATTCCTGGTTTACATTTTTATACCTCCATATTTCTTCCATATTTTTAGACAAATGGAACAAATCATTAAATGCTGATACTTTAAACCCATGCCCACAATATGGGTCTTTAACATATATATCAATATTTTCTTTGTTTATGCTAATCCAGTCAAGTGATGTTCCCGGATTTTTTATCTTTTTATTAAAACTTCCTACTGATATATTTTGTATAAATTCAGAGTAATACCTTGCCCCTTTTACCTTCTTTACAATTTGTGTAAGAATAATACCAAAATCAAGTGCTATCCTGCCTGGACTGCATGGAAAGCCTGACATGATTACCTTTTCATAATCCCATGACTGGCTTTGCATAAGGTTACGTGCAATAATAGTCCCCATTGAATGTGCAAATATTATTACCTTGCCAGTTTCAAACTTTCTTTTTATATATTTTGTAATTCTTTTCTGGTCTGAAAGAAGATACTTATAACCATTCTCTTCACTAAAAAAACCAAGTTCTGGTGCATTAACACCATGTCCCCTCATATCTGATGTAATAACTGTATATCCTGCTTTATTTAAAATCTCTGCAAAATTCTTATAACGTTCCTGGTGTTCTTCCATTCCATGTATAACCTGTATATAACCTTTGGTGCTTTTACTGGCTGTTTCAAAAATATGCAAATTTAATTTATAATTATCCTTTGCTTTTAATATTATTTTCTTCATACCATGCCTCCATTCCCAGCATCTATATAAATTACATTACATAGAACAAACATTTTATATATATGCCTGTCTGTTTAATTATCCTGGTTATTGTTTCTACGTCTGAGTATTTCCAATACTTCATTTTCTATCTTACCTTTTAAATATCTTAATACATCAAGCAATTCTATTAAACCCTGTTCTTCCAGCTTACCAGGTAATACACGTAACCACTTATGTCTCCTTATCACCCAACTTATTAAACACCCTGTTGTTTTTACTTTATTATAACAATATTCATGTTTTGTTACAAGCACAGCAGGTTATACATAATACAATTTCCAGTTATCTTATATTTTGTGTATGTGTATGGTCTAAATATACAGGTCCACAGTATACAGTAGTTTCCACAAGGACATGCACCTTGTGTTATATTGCTATCTGTATAATTAAAAGACAACCTGGAACTATCTTAATATTTATAATTTTTACCATAAGAATTTATGAAATATACGTGACTTAAAAATAATTATTCTTGATTTTTACGAGATACCGGATATAATATACTACATATATATTTTTCAAAAATATTTTAAATTTATCTAAAATACCAGTTTAAAAAAACATATGCGCCTTATGGCGCAGGAATGGAGGAGATTATGGACAATTTTGTGGCACCTCTTGGCTGGAACAGCTGGGATTGCTATGGAGCAGCTGTAGATGAAGATACTGTAAAGAAAAATGCAGACTTTATGGCAAAACACCTTAAAAAATATGGGTGGGAATATATTGTTGTTGATATCCAGTGGTATGAACCTTCCGCTTCCAGTCATGAATACAACAACTTTACTGGGCTTTGCATGGATGAATACTCAAGACTTATACCCGCAGAAAACCGCTTCCCTTCATCAGCTGGTGGCAAAGGATTTACGGAACTAGCAGCATATATACACTCACTTGGGCTTAAATTCGGTATACATATTATGCGTGGAATACCACGCCAGGCAGTACATAACAATACAAAAATTAAAGGAACAGAGAAAACAGCACGTAACATAGCCAAAATGTCAAGTATATGCGCATGGAATACAGATATGTATGGTGTTGACCCTTCAAAAGAAGGTGCAAAAGAATATTATGAAAGCATATTTGAATTATATGCATCATGGGGTACTGACTTTATAAAATGTGACGATATAGCAAGGGAACTGCCACATGAAGAAACAGAACTTATTCTTCTAAGCAATTCTCTTAGAAACTGTGGCAGGGATATGGTCTTAAGCCTTTCACCAGGACCTGCACTGCTTGAAAAAGCAGAACTTTATAAACAGGTTTCTAATATGTGGCGTATAACAGATGATTTCTGGGATGACTGGGACGCACTTTACAATATGTTTTCACGTGCAGAACAGTGGTGCACACATACTGGTGCAGGACACTGGCCAGACGCAGATATGCTCCCTATAGGCCCTATACGCCAGGATTACGATAAGTCAGACCGTACAAAGTTTACTAAAGATGAACAGATTACAATGCTCACATTATGGGGTATCTTCCGTTCTCCTCTTATGATAGGCGGCGAAATGACAGGCTTTGATGACTTTACAATGAGCCTTATAACTAACGAAGAAATCCTTAAAATGCACAGAAATTCACGCCACTCCCACCAGGTATGGAGAAAAGAACTAGATGGTACAGAACATATTTTATGGACCAGTGCCAGCACAGAAGGAGGATTATATATTGCTGTATTTAATACTGGCAACAATAATAGTAATATTAATATAAACCTTAGTGATGTTGAAATATATAATAATGCAGATGTACTGGAACTATGGAGTGGCGAAAAACTGTCTAATACTAGTACAATAAATGTAAAGCTTAATAAACATGGTACTAAGGCTTACTATATAACACAAGCTTCTATGTAAACCAAAGAATACACAACACAAGCAATAAGATGAGGAACCCCCTTTTCTTTCTATTAACTGGTATTAATAAATTATATGTTGCCTATAGGAAATAAAATCCAGGTCCAGTATATTATTTTCCAGAGCCCTGTACCATATGTTACAGGGCTTTAACTATGCTTTTACTAATTAACACTGTTATACTTTCTGCCGATATAAATAATGTGATTGCCAGGTTATTATAACAAAAATATATGGAAAGGAGTGTAGTCTTATGGGAATATCAATTTTGGCAGCTAACAAGAATGGTTTATTCGCCAATAATGAAAATACTATAAAAAACGGCCAGGATAATAAAGAAGCAAAAGGTGGCAAAAGTATATTTGCTGGCAGCTTTAACCTTCAGAACAATAATAATATTGAACTTAAGAGGAAGCTTGCACAAAAGCGTGCCATGAAAATTGTTTCTGATACTTTCGCATCAGAGCAGAAGATAGATGGCAGTATGGATGAAATGCGTGCCCAACAGGAACAGCTTAAACAGGAAACACTGGAAAACAAGAAATCTATTAAAGAAATACAGGAACAACGTGAAAAGCTTATGGGAGATTATAATGTAACAGAAGAGTCCCAGGAGCATAAAGACCTGGAACTTCTTAGAAAAGAAACTTCTGGTGGAAAACTGTCTGATGAAGAAAAAGAACGTCTTGCTACAATACATGAAAACGGTCTTACTAATTACCAGAAAGATATGCTGGAACTTGATGGACAGGAAGAAGTATACCAACGGCTTGCTTCACAGAAAGAGTCTGCATTTAAGTCAATATCAGGTTCACTAGCTGACATGCAGATTGAACGCCTTAAAAAACATCCTATGGTTGATTCAACAAAACAGGCTGATGAAATTATGGAAGCCGCTAATAAAGAGCTGGTTGGTGACCTTTATGCTGAAGCCAAAGACCATATTGATGAGAAAATGGAAGAGGCTAAAGAGAAAGCAGAAGAAAAGGCTGAGAAGAAAGAAGAAGAGGAAACAAAAGAAGCAGAACGCAAGAAAGATAAACTTGAACTTGAGAAGCAGATTGAACAGGCTAAACAAAATGCTGCTGAAGCAGCAGGTTCTGAAATACGTGTTCCAGACCAGCCTTCAATGGATACATCTGATATGCAGGAAATTATAGACCAAAACTCCAACGGCACAAATGATACTACAAAGATAGAAAGAGAAATAGAAAAGCTTGTTGAAGAATTAGGTCTTATAATGGAAGACCTTAAAGGTTCTAAAGTAGATATGAGTATCTGATTTTTATAAAATACTGGCAAACATCCCCTGGAAGGAAATCCCTGCCAGGGGTTATGTTATTTTATAATAATTCTGCCGTCTTTCTTATAATATCACATGTAATTTCTATATCTTCATCTGTATGGGCTGCTGATATAAACATTGCCTCAAACTGTGATGGTGCAATATATACTCCATTTTCCAGCATATAGCAGAAATATTTTGCATATTTTTCTGTATCACTTGTTACAGCTGTAGAATAATCTATAACTTTCTGGCATGTAAAAAATACAGACATAAGTGAACCAGCCTGGTTTACGCATACACTGTTTCCAAATGTATTTTCCATCACATTTCTCAGTTTTGTAGTATTTTTTTCTATTTTATTATAAATTTCCTTATTCTTTCCTAAAATCTTTAAAGTTTCTATCCCTGCTGTTACAGCCACTGGATTTCCTGACAATGTACCTGCCTGGTAAACACCACCAAGTGGCGCTACTACTTCCATAATATCTTTACGCCCTCCATATGCTGCAAGCGGCATCCCGCCTCCAACAATCTTTCCAAGTACCGTAATGTCTGGCACTATGTCATAATACTCCTGTGCACCACCAGGCGCAAGCCTGAATCCTGTTATTACTTCGTCAAATATAAGAAGTGAATTATGCTTATTGGTTATATTCCTTAATTTATTTAAAAAATCCCTGGCAGGCGGTACTACCCCCATATTAGCTGCAACTGGCTCTACAATTACTGCCGCTATTTCATTTCCAGACTCTTCAAAAAGCTTTTCTACTGATGTAATATCATTGTATTCTGCAACTAATGTACTTTCTGTATAACCTTGTGGAACTCCAAGACTATCTGGTACTGACTGTGTAAGTGCCCCTGAACCTGCTTTTACCAGAAGACCGTCTGAATGTCCATGATAACATCCCCTGAATTTTATTATTTTATCCCTTTCTGTAAATCCCCTTGCTGCCCTTATTGCGCTCATAGCTGCTTCTGTCCCGGAATTTACAAGACGTAACATCTCTATAGAAGGCATAAATTCCTGTACAAGCTTTGCAATTATATATTCTTTCTCTGTAGGTGCACCAAATGTAAGCCCGTTTTCACATGCTGCTTTTACTGCATCTACCACATGTTCCTCTGCATGGCCAAGTATGCCTGGACCCCATGAACACACATAGTCAATATAAACATTGCCATCCACATCATAAATTTTTGAGCCTTTTGCTTTTTCTATAAATACAGGGTTCTGGTGTACTGCACGGAATGCACGGACTGGACTGTTCACACCCCCTGGCATTAATTCCTGCGAATTTCCAAATAAAACTTCTGATTTTCTGCCAGCCATTTTAATCCTCCTTAAGCCAGTGTGCTGCATCTATTGCATGATAAGTTATTATTATGCCTGCACCTGCCCTTTTAATTGAAGTTAAGTTCTCCATTACAACCCTTTTCTCATCAATCCAGCCGTTTAAAGCTGCTGCTTTTACCATTGAATACTCACCACTTACATTGTAAGCTGCTAAAGGGTAATTAGTAAAATTTGAAACTTCTTTAATTACATCAAGATATGCAAGTGCAGGTTTTACCATTATTATATCTGCACCTTCTGCAATATCATTCTCACATTCCCTTACAGCTTCACGCCCGTTAGCAGGGTCCATCTGGTATGTTTTCCTGTCACCAAATGAAGGCTCAGACTGTGCAGCATCCCTGAATGGAGAATAATATCCTGATGCAAACTTTGCACTATATGCCATTATTGGTGTATTTTTATAACCATTGCTGTCAAGTACCTTTCTTATATAAGCAATCCGCCCATCCATCATATCAGACGGAGCAATTATATCTGCACCTGCTTTTGCAAGGCTTACAGACATTTTTGCAAGTGGTTCCAGTGTTTCATCATTTAATATCTCATGCCCGCATATAATTCCGCAGTGCCCATGTGAAGTGTATTCGCACAGACATACATCTGCTATAACAATAATATCTGGTACTTTCTTTTTAATTTCCCTTATTATATTTTGTGTAACACCATTATCATTATATGCTTCACTTCCAAACTCATCTTTATGTGAAGGTATTCCAAAGACAAGAATTGCTTTAATACCTGCATTTACCACCCTGTCCAGTTCTTCATTGAACCTGTCAGCAGAATACTGGTAAATTCCAGGCATTGAAGCAACTGGTTCTTTAATATCTTTTCCTTCTTTAATAAAAACAGGATATACCAGGTCATCTTTTGTAACTACTGTTTCCCTTACAAGACTTCTTAAATTACTGCTAGCCCGCAGCCTGCGCATACGTATCATAATATTTTATAACTCCATTCCTTTATATTTTTTACATCTCTTTCACTATATCCATAACACCCTCTGCATTATTTCCCTCTGCTGTTATTATACAGGCTTTCATGCCATACTCTTCTTCTAGTGCTTTCCTGGTCACTTCTCCTATACATACAAACTTTATACCTTCTGGAAGTTCCTTCCCATTTTCTTTAACAAGCCTGGCAAATTCCCTTACACCTGATGCACTTAAAAATATAATACAGCTTAACTGTTCCAGATAATCTGCCCCTGGCATAAGATGTCCTTTTACATAATAAATTTTCAGTTCTTTAAATAATATACTTTCTTTTGTAAATATATCTGTTAATTCCCTGCTTCCTTGTACAGCTCTTGGAAGCAATACTGTTTCACCAGGCAATATTATTTTGGAAAGTTCTTTGGCGAGAACAGCAGATGTATACTCTGATGGGACAAAATCTGCATTAATTCCATATTCATTAAGCTGTTGTTCTGTCCCGTTCCCAATAACTGCAAATTTAATGCCAGAAAGCCTGCGTATATCTGTATGGCTGTTTCTTAAAGCATCAAAAAAAAGCATTACTCCGTTTCTGCTTGTAAATACTATCCAATTATATTTTTCTATATCTTCCAGCTCTTTAATAAGCCCTTCTGCAGACACAGCTTCTACTTCCATATCACATACAGGTACGCAGGCAGTTCCAGATATCCTAAGACCTTCTTCTATCTTTTCACGCAATACCCTTGTTGCTACAATTCCAGCTGTTTTTTTACTAAAACATAACTTATTTTTATTATAATTGTAATTATATGATGCTGTTTCACCTGCTATTATTACAGCTGGTGAAAACATGTTGTTTTCTTTTACCTCTTTTGAAATCCTGCCAAGCTGTGAACGCAGGACCTTCTGCCTTTCAGTAGTCCCTCCTGAAATAACAGCAACAGGTGTATCTTCTGGCATTCCTTCTTTAATAAGACTGACTGCTATTTCATTTATATTGGCAAGCCCCATCATAAATATAAGTGTCCCGCCTGCGGCAGCAAGTGCTTTATAGTTACAGTCTGGCACACCTGTGGCAGTGTTGGTATGTCCTGTTATAACATGGAAACTTCTGCTTACCCCCCTGTGTGTTACTGGAATTCCTGCACACTCTGGCACAGCTATTGCAGATGTAACACCTGGTATAACTTCATATGGAATATTACATTTTTCTAATGCCTCTATCTCTTCTGTGCCTCTTCCAAATACAAATGGGTCACCACCCTTAAGCCGTACAACAACATTATCTGGAAGGGCATAGTCCACTAAAATCTGGTTAATCTCTTCCTGTTTTTTATAATGCATGCCTGCCTGTTTGCCTGCATATATTTTCTTACAACCTGGCTTTGTATAATTGAGAAGCCCTTCACATGCGAGCCTGTCATATATTACAACATCACAAGATTTTAACTTCTCTGCGCCTTTTACTGTTATAAGCCCCTCATCTCCAGGTCCTGCACCAACAAAATATACAATTCCCACTAGGTCTGACACCCTCCTCTTCCATGTTCTATTGCTGCACTTACAAGCTCTTCCATATCATCTATACTGCCTTTGCCATTGTAGCTGGAAACTACTCCTCTGGCACTGCCAGTTTCTCTTATAAGCTTTATACATATATTTCTGTTATTATTATAATAATAGCTTATAATGCCTATTGCTTCATGGCATCCTGCATGTAATGCTTCCATAATTTTCCTTTCATTACAATAATGTATAAATGTATTATAATCAGTTATATCTTTTAAAATACTGCTTATATAGCTGCCACCACTGGTACAGTCTTCTTTTCTTGTTTCAATAGCTATTATGCCCTGTCCAGCAGCAGGTACCATTTCTTCAATATCAAAATATTTATATTCAAAATCCTTTTCTGCTTCAAGCCCAAGCCTTTTTAAGCCAGCTGCTGCCAGTATTATCCCATCATATTCCCTGTTCCTAAGCTTTTCTAACCTGGTTGGCACATTGCCACGTATATGTTTAAAATTTATATATTGCTGGTGATGGGACTGCAGCTGGAATTGCCGTCTAAGGCTTCCTGTACCAACTACTGGATGTTCTTTCTGGAATAAATCTATATAAGATGTTCCTGCCCTTGTTATAAATACATCCCTTGCATCTTGACGTTCTAATACACTTGGTATATGAAGCCCTTCACTTAAGCTGGCCGGCAAGTCCTTTGCACTATGGACAGCCATATCTATCTTTCCACAGGATAATGCTTCCTCAATCTCTGTTATAAATACACCTTTACCCCCAAAACTAGCAACTGGTTTATCTGCTTCTTTGTCACCTTTTGTTTTTATTATTACTTTTTCAATACATGCATCAGGATTGCAGCGCTTTACTGCAGATATAACAAGCTCTGTCTGTGCAAGTGCAAGTGCACTTCCCCTTGTGCCTATTTTAATAACTTTACTATCCATATTAATCCCCCATGTTGTGCTTTAACATGGCACAAATAGCAGCTGGAATATAATGGTACAGAACGGATTTTTGCTGTCCTGTAGTTATTTTCCAGCTTGTTCCACTTTCTGTAACCTTAATTCTTCTATAACCTGTTCCACTTCCCTTTCTGGTATCACACCATTATGTGTACTGCCATACTGTACAAGCTTTTCAAATATCTGTTTTCTTATTTTTATATTATCTGTACTTCCAATTATATATTCCCTTATTTCTGCAAGCCTTTCTGCCATGCTGGCATAATAATCTGGTATAACCTGGCTAATATCTCTTTTAATCTTTGCCACAAGTGCAGGACTTGCGCCTCCAGAAGAAACCGTAACAAGTAAAGGTTCCTTGTATATAACCGCTGGAAATATAAAGGAACATGCTTCTTTTATATCCACAACATTTACAGGTATCCGCTGTTTCTTGCATAACTTGGAAATATTCATGTCAAGTTCCCTGTTTCCTGTAGCTGCTACTACAAAATCCATTCCATTTATATCACTGTCTCTAAATTCACGTATCCTAATATCTATTCTTTTATTGCTATCTGCTGTTTCCTTTAACCTTTCACTGGCTGATACCGCAACAATATGTATATTTACATCATATTCTGCCAGGATTTCTACTTTATGCCAGGCAACACTGCCACCTCCCACAACAAGGCAGTCCATATCCTCAATATCTGTAATAAACGGAAAATATGCCATTACTTTCCTCCATTAACTTCTTTATTATAAATCCTTCCAAGCAAGTCTTTTAGTTCACTGCTATTAAGCAGGTCTTTCAGGTAATATACCATATGGCTGAACGCTTTATCTTTCTTAAATTTATTATAAAGCGTTCTATCTTTCTGGATTTTGCTGATAAAACTACGTATATATATTTTCTTCATTGTATTTTCAACACATTCCGCAAGTATTTCTTCTGCCTTTCCCAGTTCACTAAGCTTTATATTTGCATTTTTCCTTGAAAGTGTATTAAAGAAATCTATATCAAGAAATTTTATTCCAGAAAGCCCTGAAAGTGTCCTGTCAATATCATATGGCACAGCAAGGTCAATAAAAAGCATACTGCTTCCATCTTTTACATATTTTAAATACTCAGTGTATGTAAGTGTATAATGTGGGCTTATCGTTGCACTTACTACTGCACACACCTGGTTTATATATAAATATCTGTCTTCAAAGTTTATAATCTCCGCCATTTCTTTATCATGCCAATACAAAAGGCTGTCTGTCTTGTGTTTCCTGCTTGTGCCTATAACATGTATTCCTTTAGAAAGCAGGTCTTTTGCAACAACTGAACCTGTCTTGCCAGTTATCCCTATAATCATTACCTTGCCTCCAGACAGGTTATTTTCATACATATATTTCTCTATTGTATTGGCTGTTATAGTCGCAACTGATACAGACGTTGAAGAAAGCCTTGTCCTTGATTTACCAGTTTTGGCACAATTAAGTGCATCCTGGAATATAATATTTAACTCACCATTAATATACTTTTGTTCTACAGCTGTAAGATATGCTTCCTTAACCTGGCGGAGTATCTCATCTTCTCCAAGAACCATTGAATCCAGCCCACATGTAACATTAAAAAGGTGCTTTACTGCACCTTGCCCGCCATAAAAAAGACAATATTTTTTAATATCACCACTATCGAGGTTTTTATAAATTGCAAGCTCTTTTGTTACTCCTTCAGTAGAAGTACCTGTTCCTGAGAAATAAATCTCACTTCTGTTACATGTAGATATAACCATTCCGCCTGTTATAATATTATCTTTAATAAGTTTTCCAATAAACTGGCACTGTTCCTCTTTGGAAAATGCAAATTTCTGCCTTATGCCAGCAGGGGTCTTTTTATAACTAACGCCTATACAAAACATACTACTCCATTTCTGGTAACTTGCCTTAAAGTCCTGTCTTTACCTGGCTTGTACCACATATAGCACATTCATGGTCTCTGTAGAATTTCACTGTCCGGAACTTCATTGCCAATGCATCAAATATAAGAAACCTGCCTGCCAGCAGCTCTCCGGTTCCAGTAATATACTTTACTGCTTCCAGTGCCTGCAGGCTTCCAGTTACCCCACACACTGCACCAATAATACCTGCCTGGCTTCCTTTAGGTACTGCATCTTCTGGCGGCGGGCTTTTAAACATACACCTGTAACATGGGGATACACCAGGTATATAAGTGGTTAACTGCCCCTGGAAACGTGTTACTCCTGCATGGGAAAATGCTTTCCCTGCAATTACACATGTATCATTAATAAGAAACTTTGAGTCAAAATTATCGGTTGCATCTATTATAAAATCATAATCCCTGATAATTTCCATTATATTATCCTGGTTTAAAAACATCTTATATTTATTAACCTTTATATCTGGGTTAATTCCTGACATTGCCTTTTCAGCAGAATCTGCCTTAGATGTTCCAATCCCAGCTGTTGTATGCATTATCTGTCTCTGAAGGTTAGACAGGTCTACTATATCATTGTCGGCAATCCCTATAGTCCCTATACCTGCTGCCGCAAGATAAAGGGCAGCAGGTGAACCTAATCCCCCAGCTCCTATAATAAGGACTTTGGCATTAAAAAGCTTCTCTTGTCCATCCTTGCCAATACCATCAAGAACCATATGGCGTGAATAACGCTCAAGCTGTTCATTTGAAAATTCCATTTTTTTCCCCTAAATCACATAATTATCTACAATCTGCCCGTCTGACAGCAGGTCTGCGATTGTAATTCCATCAAAATACTCACTAATTACTTTCTCAAAACCTTCCCACATCTTAAGTGTCTTACACTGGGATGCCATACCACATTTATTAGGTTTCTTCTCAAGACATGCAACAGGTGCAAAAGAACCTTCTGTAACCCTTAATATTTCCCCTACAGTATATTCATCTGGCTGTCTTGAAAGTTTATACCCTCCACCTTTGCCACGCAAGGATATAAGGTAATCATTTTTAATAAGTACAGAAACTATTGACTCAAGATACTTTTCAGATATCCCCTGCTTGTCTGCTATATCTGTCAAAGGAATAAATTCATTTGGATTACGTTCAGATAAATCAATTAATACCCTTAGTGCATACCTTCCTTTTGTTGATATTTTCATAGCAACACCTCCATAAACACACTTTACCACAATGTTTATATATTATTCAAGTATTCTCTCCTATGTTCTGATTTATCCTTGTACATTCTTTTATCTGCTGCACGTATCATATCCTCAATATCAATATCATTTGTAAAACTGCTGCAACACATTCCTGCACTTGCACCAACAGGATATTCTTTGTCATTTATGCCATCTGTACTATTTATATTAGTTTTAAGTTCTTTATAAAATCCCTCTGCACTGTATGCATCAGGTGTATCTGCAAGTACAGCACATATAAACTCATCACCGCCAAATCTTGCACATACTGAATCTTCCCCTCCAGTATTATAAATTGCAGATGCTATTGTTGTAATTGCAAAATCACCCTCAGCATGTCCAAAATTATCATTTATATATTTTAGCCTGTCAATATCTATTGAAAATATATAAATATATTTACCTTTACATGCATATTGCTCTGCCATCAGACCAATCTTTTCATAAAAACCTCTTCTGTTGTATAAGCCTGTCATATAATCCTTTAAATATAAACCTGCAATTTTATTATATGCTTCTTCCAGGTTTTTATTAAGGCCTTTAAGGTCTTTATTCATCTGTGTCATTTTAAAATTATATATTACATTGTCAACTGCGTGTGTAAGAAACATTGAAAACTCATTGCATCTCTGCAGCGCACGTGCTTTTAATACTGGATAACCTTCTGCAATATAACCATACACACTCCTGCCTGAATTAAACTGGCGTACAATAAGTATATCAACATTATTATCTGCGGACATAACATCATCAAGATGCGGCATAAATTCTTCAATACTAAATTTTTCACCAATATTGCCAAAATTATTGTTATGCACATTTAAAATTGTTGTCATCCTGGAATATGTTTCTGTTACTTTACACTGTTCTAATAAATCAGTTTTAAAACAGGCAAACCTGAAATTCTGGCTCCAAAGGTTTGTATGTTCTGGAATACATTTAACTACATCCATAATATCTTTTTTATCAATTAAAGCCGTAAGCATCTGTCCCATAGCTATATTATGCCATGTACAGTCACCTACATCATGCGTAAGTGAAGCTATTACTGTGTTAATTTCATGCATTGTCTTGTCCTCACAACCACATGACTGGCTCCTCCTAGTCCTGAAATTAATGTTATAATTGCCAGGATTATCCATGCCCGGCTTTCCCCACCCATCTGTCTGGTCTATAATAAACCTGGCAGCACCTTCAAAATCAGGCTCACATGTTGTAATAACTGGAAAGTGGTATCTGCTGCTTATTGTACCATCAAAACCTGTAACTATAATATCTTCTGGTATATTGTACCCATGTTCATTCAGTACAGAACATGCCGCAACTGCCATAGCATCATTAGCACATGCTATAGCTTCAAACGGAAGCCCTGATTTTAAAAAGCCTTCAACTGCTTTACGCGCTGGTTTCTCCCAGAAATCGCCATAGGCAAGCCGTTCTTGTTCAAATGGTATTCCATTTTCACTAAGAACCTTTTTATAAGCTTCAATCCTTGCCTCTGAAAAGTTGTTTTCTTTAAACCCTGCAAGCATATTGATTTTTCTGCATCCATGGTGCTCTATAATATGGCGTACCATATTTTCAAAACCATCATAATAATTAAAGTTAAGGTTTATGCATCCTTCCACATTTCCATCTACTACAAATACAGGTATTCCCTTGTCATGCCCAGTCTGTGCAATTTTATTAATAATCTTTTTATTTTTAAGGGTTTCTGCTAATATAACAAGAGCACTAAAACTAATATATTTTATAAGTTCATATAACTGGTTTTCCCCTTTGTAGCCATCTGTTTCCTCTTCATCATCTGAATTAGAAGAAAATGCTATAATAAAATAATCTCCAGGCAACCCCTCTTCTTTTAAAGTATTAATAAACTGTATAGGTATCTGGTTAAAAAGCCTTGCACCACATACACCGATAATCTTTTTTTTATTATTCATGTTCTCCTGCACTTTCTTTCATAAAACTTAGGCAAAACCGGTATACGCAATCCATATTGCCTTAAAGTTAATCCCAGGCTATTTACGTGTTACATCATTTAGCCATTTATATGATTTATACCTCCATGTTGAAAAAGGTATTTTTATAATTTCATCAAAATAAAGAATAAATGCTACAATAATTGCTGGAAGTTCCAGTATAAAAGCAGCTATGAAACCAAGAACTATGGAAATCCCCCACATAAATGTAACATCAAGGAAAAAACCAAACCTGGTATCACCACCACCCCTGAATACCCCGACAATAAGTGTTGTATTATATGCCTGTGCAATTACATAGTAAGCCATTATTAAAAGCATCACTGAAAGAAGTTTTCTTGCATCATCTGACAATGTAAGCACAGAAAGAACAACTGGCCTTACACATAGTATAACTATGCTGCCTGCAATACCTGTTATAATAGTAAGTTTTATAAAACGTTTCCCATATTCTTTGGCACGCTCCTTATTTCCTTCACCTATAACCTTGCCAATCATAACAGCAGCAGAATTGGCCACCCCAAAAGCAACTACTGTAGCAAGATTCCTGCATACCTGCGCAACCGAATTGGCAGCAGTTGTAGCACTGCCAAGATGCCCAAGTATTGCTGTCATAGTTGAAAGTCCCACTCCCCACATAAGCTCATTGGCTATTACTGGTGAGGAAATCTTTAAAAAATCACTTGTAAGTTCCTTGCTTTTAATTTTAAGATATTCAAAATGGAATGTAAATACATCATTAAATTTTTTGTCGTAGATTATAACTATAATAAATTCTACAAACCTTGCTGCTACAGTACCTATTGCTGCTCCCATTATCCCAAGCTTTGGCAGCCCGAAATAACCAAATATAAGCAGCAAGTTTACTACTGTATTGGTAACTAATGAAGACAAGTACGTTATTGAACCTATTACTACTTTCTCCATGCTTCTCATAGAATTCAGATAAACCATAACAAGTGAATTAGGAATATATGACAGACATACAATCCGAAGATATAAAGCACCGTTTGCCCTTACCTCACTGTCATTTGTAAAAAGTGACATAAGTACCTGTGGTGCTATAAATGCTGCCAGCGTAAATATTACACCTGTCACAAAGGCAGTTTTTATTGCTAACGCAAATATGGTTTCTATAGAACGCATGTCACGTTTACCCCAGTATTGTGCCATAAGCACAGAAGCTCCTGATGTAACGCCAAAAAGCAGCAGTCCCATTATAAATTGCACTTGTGCTCCTAGTGAAGCTCCCGAAAGCACTTTTTCCCCTATTTTGCCAAGCATAATAACATCAATCGAAGAAATACCAACATTAATAAGGTTTTGTATTGCCATTGGTATAACCAGGGCTGATGTTCTTCTATAAAAATTTTTACTTTCCTGTGTCACAATATCGACCTGCTTTCTTACTTAATTTTCAAACATACCCTAGAAGAAATTCACAAAGCTCTATCTCTTCCTTTGTATTACGGCTGTTAATGAACTGCACCTGCCCTGTATTTTTATTTTTATTTAATAGTCCTGCTTCTGAAAGCCTGCGTTTCATCTCCCGTGCAGTACCTTCCCCGCCATCAAATATTAAAACCCCGCTTCCAGCAACTTTTTGTATTGCTGTTTTAACAAATGGATAGTGTGTACATCCTAATACTATTGAATCAATTTTCTTATGGTTTACAGTACATAAAAGTTCTGTAAGGTACTTCTCCAGTTCACTGCCATCAAGTATACCTCTTTCAACAAACTCCATAAGGCCAGGACATGGCAATGGCACTATATCAGCCCTGTCTTCATACTGGTGCATAAGGTTCTGGAATTTCTCCTGTCTTAGTGTCATTGGCGTTGCCATAACAACTATTCTTGAATTGCTTTTATAAAGAACTGCTGGCTTAATCGCTGGTTCTATCCCTACCAGCGGTATATCAGGATACATCTTCCTAAGTACAGCAACAGCAGCACTTGTCGCTGTATTACATGCAACTACTACCGACTTTGCCCCTTTTCCAAGAAGAAACTGTATATTAGATATTGTAAGCTTTCTTACCTCATCCAGTGGTTTAGTTCCATATGGCGCATGTATTGAATCACCAAGATAAATATAGTCTTCTTCTGGCATTTGTTTCACAAGCTCCCTAAGTACACTTATGCCACCTACACCAGAATCAAATACCCCTACAGGTTTATTACATTCCTCCATAACAATGCCTTTCCTAAATATAATAAACCCTGCAAGCCTGTTACCCAATATGGATAAACCTGCAGGGCAGATAAATTTACATCAGTCCTTATCAATTATTTCTTTGTAAAATCCTGAATAATCCTTACGTCCTTCTTTCATTGCTGCTATTGCTGCCCTCGGATGCTGGTTCAGATGTCCGGTAAGCAGATAAGGTATATCATATCCCCATTCCATGCCTGACTCTTTTAAAGGAACAATATTATTCTCAATAAACTGGATTACAGGAAATAATTTATACTTCGGGTTCTTAAGGAACCCAAGCAGCAACTCCATAGGGCAGTTGCCTGCGCCACGTCCCATGCCGCTCATAGTCGCATCAAGGTAAGATACACCTTGTGCACATGATTCTATTGTATTAGCAAATGCAAGCTGCTGGTTATTATGTGCATGTATACCTATATATTTGTCATATTTCTCACCTATTTCCATATACTGTTCTGAAATAGTCCTTATTTGTTCAGGATATATAGAACCATAACTATCTACTATATAAATACCATCCACCGGGCTCTGTCCAAGCATCTCAAGCGATGCTGCTATATCTGATTCTTTGGCATTTGATATTGCCATTATATTACAGGTGGTTTCATAGCCCTTCATATGGGCATCTTCTATCATATCCAGCGCTGCTGGCATAGTATTAACATATGTAGCTACACGTATAAGGTCAACAGGGCTTTCACTGCTCTCATGTATATCTTCCTTATAATTACAACGTCCTACATCTGCCATAATTGCAATTTTTAATTCTGTATTATTATCACCAACTATACTACGGATATCTTCATCTGATGAAAATTTCCATTTGCCAAAGCTCTCTGTATCAAACATTTCTTTGTCAGCACGGTATCCAAATTCCATATAATCAACTCTTGCTTTAACATTTGCTTTATATAAATTTGTTACAAATTCATCTGAAAAATAAAAATCATTTACAAGACCACCATCCCTTATAGTAGCATCTACTACTTTAACATCTGGACGGAACGTTAATAAATTACCTTTTTGTGCCATTTTACTGCCTCCTTGTTATTTATAAGCAATATTGCCACGGAAAACCATTCTGGCAACTTATTAATTCTATCAAAAAAAAGGCTTGTTTACAAGCCCCTGGTTGAAAAAAGCAAAAAGTCCAAATACAAAATTAATTAAAATATTATTAACATTTCATTATATAACTTATATTTATTATAATATTAAATTTTATTGAAATAAAGCTATAAAATATTAGTTATCATAAATACCAGCCAGATACTACAATAACATGTCAACACCGGGGGTTAACCAGCTTTATACATAAATTAAAAAGACCCCCAAAATGCCGGTTCCTGAATTTTGAGTCCTAGCATTTAAGCCAGGTGGGCAACCGCACTTGTACATCTGCCTTCCACTCAAAGGAGGCCTGGCATCAGTACAAAAATGTAGGAATCCCAATCAATAGTTGTAGGTTCAAAATGTCAGGAGTATCGCACACCCCAGGAAATCTTTCTATAATATATAGTATATACATTTTTCATCAAAATTACAACTATAAATTTTTAACAAATAAAAAATATTATTACTCTTAACAATCAAATGCCAGAATTCTAAAACTAAAGGTTATTCATATTCTTCCATTGATGTACACTCATCAAATACAAAGAAAAATGTAGTCCCCTTTCCCTTTTCACTCTGTACTGTAAGCTCACCACTATGTTTTAACGCTATCTGCCTTGCAATCATAAGTCCAAGCCCTGTTCCCTTTTCATTCTGTTTAAGCTTTGATTTATAGAATTTTTCAAAAATATATGGAAGCTCTTCTTGTGATATCCCTACACCTTCATCAGCAATGCTTATATACAGCTTCTCATCTTTTTTGTACATCCTTGTAGTTACTGTCCCGTTTTCATGTGAAAATTTAACTGCATTATCTATTATAACAAGGAACATCTGGCGCAGCCTCATATAATCCCCAAGCATCATACATGGGTCATCTTCTGGAAATTCTTCTTTAAACTGTATGTTCTTCCCTTTACCTATAACCTTCTCACTTCTGGTTACATCCCCAAATACCTGCATAAGGCTTACGGGTTCTTTCTCAACCTGGAAATCAGGGTTCTGCATCTTTGACAATATAAACAAATCCCCTACAAGCCTTTCCATGCCCTGGCACTCAGACAACATACGCTGGTACATGTCTTCTATTGCACCTTGGTCTGTAACAACACCATCATTAAGGGTTTCTGCATATCCACGTATAACAGTAATTGGTGTCCTTAACTCATGTGACACATTGGCAAAGAAATCTCTTCTTACCTGTTCAAGGTTTGCACGCTCTTTTTCAACATGTCCCAGCTGTTTTGCAAGCCTTGCAAGTGTTGTTTCAATCCTTCCAAGCTGTGTGTTAGGATTTTTAGGTGTTATAGAAGAATAGTCACCTTTTGAAATCCTGTTTATATTTTTGCTAATCTTTGAAAGAGGCTTTGAAAGATACTGCGAAAACAGAAAAGCTACCACAAATGATATAATAAATGACAAAAGCAGGCTCATAAAGATAAGATATGTCCCTTTATCAACCCCCATTGTCTGCTTATCAACCATAGATATCATCATAACCGCACCACTCACCACACCTGTGCTTTTATTATAAACAGGTACTGCTGTCCTTAAAATAACCATACCATATATATCATCATAACTTGAATTAGAAGAAACCTCACCTTGAAATGCGTTATATATTACATCATACATCTCATCTGTCAGTTTTCCATCATTAGCGTTGGTATATTCTACTGCAAGCGGATTCTGTGAACTTTCATAGGATATTATCCACACATCAGTATTCTCATCTTCCTCTATTTCTTCAATATATGTACTATATTTAAGAAACCGTTCTATCCTGCCATTCTTTTCAAAAATAGCCACCCTGTTTGCAATGGTACGCCCCTGTTTTGTAAGAAGTTCTGTATAAGAATGGAGGTAATTCTGCCTGTACAGCCTGATAAATATAATACCTGTAAGAAGACCTGTCAGTACAAGGACAAATGTAAAACATAAATATATTTTGAATGCAATATCATTTTTTATCACTTTAAACCATATGTTTTTCATTTGCACAATGCACCTTTCTGTTTATACGTCATTGTCATTTATCTCAAATTTATACCCGACTCCCCATATTGTTTTAATTCCCCATGCTGGATGTTCTATTGTGTCAATCTTGGCACGCAGCCTTTTGATATGTGAGTCAACTGTCCTGCTATCACCATAATAATCGTATCCCCACAGGCTGTCAAGCAGGTTATCCCTGGTAAATACTTTATTGGGATTACTTGCAAGTGTCCACATGGTCTCAATCTCTTTCTTGGTAAGAGGTATCTTTTTGTCCCCTATTGAAAAAGAATATTCCTCAAGGTTTACTGTCATATTATTTACCCTTAATATTGTATCTGGATTCTCAGACACTTCTGTAGCAACAAACCTGCGTAAAACTGCCCGGAGCCTTGCCATAACCTCACTTGGGCTGAATGGCTTGACTATATAGTCATCTGCACCTATATCCAGTCCCATAATCTTATCATAATCTTCCCCACGTGCAGTAATAAGCATTATTGGTACACTTGACTTCTTCCGTATGCTTTTACACACCTCATAACCATCTTTTAATGGCATCATAACATCCAGAAGGACGGCTGACGGCTTATGGCTTTCATAAAGCCTCTCTGCTTCAAGGCCATCCTTTGCAACTACTGGCTCATAACCTTCTTTCTTCACATATGCGGAAAGAATATCTGTAATGTCTGGATTATCATCTGCTATCAAAATATACTGCATATAACACCTCACTTCTGCATAAAAAGCATGCTTTATCATTTATTTTTCCAATTAACCGTCTCTTACTGCCCAATTATAACATAAAATTAAGAAATAAATATGGCAAAAAAAGTAATTTATATGACACTATTCTGACATCTATATTTTTTATTATTTCTAAACAGTATAGTAGTATATGTGATTAAACTACTTTTTACACAATATTTAATACATAATTTAACTATACTAAAATTATATAAGGAGGCAAAAATGCGCAAGATAACACGTATCTGTATGCTGGCCCTGCTTATTGCTGTTCTGCTTGTTCCTTATGACATGGCCTTTGCATCTTCTGGTACTATTATCAAAAATGCTGGCAAACCTGTATCTACTTATACTAAAAAACGTGCTGCTTCTACAGAAGAACCATTCCTTAAGAAAAAGGACGCTTCTATACTGACCGGCACAAGCAGTACCCTTACAGTTTATAACGTACCTGATAACAGTGATGTTTCATATAAAAGTTCAGATGAAACTATTCTCACTGTAACTCCAGGAGAGGACAATACTTGTGAATTTACTGGTGCTGAAGTAGGCACTGCCATTATTACGATAAAGATACAGGAACCGGTATTCCTGTTCGTAACTAATACATACACATTAAAGTTCACAGTTGAAGTCACTCCTAAAGCTGTAAGTGTAAAATTCCGTAAATCCCAGTATTTACTTGATACTGGCGAAAGCAAAAAACTGCAGTATACATTAAAGCCACGCATTACAGATGAAATTCCAAAGTTTGAAAGTTCTGACAGCAATATAGTATCCGTTTCTTCTAAAGGCAAAATATATGCAAAAGCAAAGGGTACTGCATATATTACTGCCACTATATCAAACGGCAGCTATGACAAATGTAAAGTAACTGTCAGGTAAGTTAACCAGATATAATGTAAATATTTACACATAACAATACCACCAGCAATACATGCTGGTGGTATTGTTGTTTTACTTTGCATAACCCATCTGTTGCATGTACTCTGTAAGCGCCTCTTCCCATTCTTTCATCCTGTAGCTTCCCATAGAATTGAGTTTTTTATTCTCAAGCACAGAATACATTGGTCTTTTGGCCGCTTTTTCTTCCGTTTTATATTCACTTGTTGGCACAGGTATAATTTTTGTATCCTTGCCCGCCTGTCTCATTATTTCACATGCAAATTCATACCAGCTTGTTTCTCCTTCGCATGTTCCATGGTATATTCCATATTCCCCTGAAGGAATAATATAAAGTATCATTCTTGCAAGCTCTAATGCAGATGTTGGTGTCCCAAACTGGTCATTTACAACTGTAAGGCTGTCTTTCTCATCTGCAAGTTTAAGCATTGTCCTGACAAAGTTATTGCCTTCACCATATAACCAGGCTGTCCTGACTATAAAATACCTGCTACAATTCTCCATTACAGCTTTTTCACCTGCAAGTTTAGTCCTGCCATACACATTCTGCGGATTAACCATGTCTTCCTCAGTATATGGCTTGTCCGTTTCCCCATCAAATACATAGTCTGTAGACACCTGTACTATCTGTGCACCTGCCTTATTAGCAGCTACAGCAAGGTTTTTAGCTCCAAGTGCATTTATCCTTTCTGCATTATCTGCATCAACTTCACATTTATTTACTGCTGTATGTGCTGCACAATTTATTATTGTATCTGGCCTGTATTCCATCACAGCTTTTTCAACACTAGCAGCATCACATATATCAAGAGTATCTGCATCTGTACCAATAATTCTGGCATCTGTACCTTCCAAAAGGCTCTTAAGTGCATGTCCCAGCTGTCCATTATATCCTGTAATAAGTATTTTCTTTATATCCATAATTTTTCTCCTGCACATTTATATTTATATTTTATCAATAATTTAAGAAAATATCCTCTGAAAAACCAGGATTCTTTTCATCCTTTTCAGATATAACAGGTTTCTCTCCATCTGGAACTGGCCATTTTACATTTAACACAGGGTCATTCCACATTATCCCTGCTTCTGATGATGGGTCATAAAAATCTGTACATTTATAATTAAACTCTGCTGTATCTGATAATACATAAAATCCATGTGCAAAACCTTCTGGAACATAAAACATATTTTTCTTCTCTGCACTTAAAACTACTCCTGCCCATTTGCCATATGTCTTAGACCCTTTACGTATATCAACTGCAACGTCAAAAACTTCACCACTTGTTACACGCACCAGCTTTCCCTGTGTATGCTCTTTCTGGTAATGAAGCCCTCTTAGAACACCTTTTGATGACAAAGACTGGTTGTCCTGTACAAATACCATATCAAGGCCTGCTGCCTTAAAATCATTGTAATTATATGTCTCCATAAAGTAACCTCTTGAGTCACCAAATACACCTGGCTGGATAATATAAAGCCCTTCTATGCCGCCACATTTTTCGAATATAAACTTGCCCATAAAATTACTCCTTTGTCTGTTTAGTTATTCTGTATCCATAACATAGAATAACTATATCACTATTAAACAGACTTAGCAAATAATTTTCTTCTTTTTGCCTTATTTTCATTTTTCTTCTTACGCCGTGCCTCTGTTGGCTTTACTTCATCACTTGCAGCTGTTTCAGGAATTTCACGTTTTACTTCTTCTAATATCTGCTGTAATAAAGCTGTCTGCTTGTCCTGTACTTCCTCCTTTTCTCTCATTATATAATCCATCTCTTTCATAAGCCTTGTGCTTACAGCCTCACATATCCGTTCTTCGGATATTTTTTCATTCTCATTAATAATATGTGAAATCATATGTCTTAGCATACTTTCAAACTGTTTCATCTTCTCCTCACTTGTCTTTTTGCCAGGTGCTGCTGACCGTTTTGTTGTCTGTAGTGGAACGACATTTTTATCCTGCATCTCTTCCTCCCTTAGTACCTGCTGGTTAAGTTCTTCCCTTATCTGGTATAATTCCTGCGGGCTCATGCTGCGTACCCTGTCAATACCGGGCATCAGAAGTTTAATTGCTTTTAACTGGAAACCCTGTTCTTTTAAATCTTTTATTGTTTTAAGCATTTGTATATCACCTTCCTTATAAAATCTGTGCCCTTTAGTATTTCTTTCAATCGGAAGCGCAAGTTCTTCTTCCCAGTACCTTAGTACGTGGTTCTCAACTTCTACCTGCCTTGATGCATCCGAAATACTATATCTCTTTTCCATATTACTAACCATGCCTTTCCTTGTCCTGTCTTTTAATCTGCTAAATATTCTTCAACAAATTCTTCAAATAGCTTGAGGTCCTCCAATGAAGCTGCTGCTTCATCCTGCTGTTCCTGTTCTTCCTCTTCTTCAAAATACTCATTCTGGTACTTTTTCTCCTCTTCAGGATGGAGGTATTCCTTTTCAAGTTTAGGCTGTAGTATATTTTCCAGGTAATCTGTCATCTGCAGCTGCAGAATCTTGTACTTTCTATGTATCTGGAATAATATTTCTGATGTTGCAAGAAGTGTTACAACAGCAACAGCTGACAGACAGCTGACAGCATACCACTCAGATGGCATATGGTAATACACACCTAAAAGTATGCCTGTAACAAGAACCAGAAGTACAGCACTTATCCCATAAATGCCTGTATTTTTCCAGCTTGCTATTGAAATACCAAGGAAACGCATATTATACATACTCTTCTCAACAATACATTTTACATTGTGTACCTTACGTTTTAGCTTATATGTAGCAGTAATTTTGCCTGCCATTGCTTTCATATATTTATTCTGGCTTGTAACCATCTGTCCAGCCTGGCAGATAAGCTTATAGTACACTATAGCTGTAATGCTTTTCATCATAATTGTAAGGCAGCCAACAGCCGCCATTGCAAAGACCATGTTATAATCCTGCAAAAACTGTTTCATAGTATTTCCTCCATTCTATATACTATTTTAAACTGCTTCCTACAGCTTTCTTTATATTAAATCTGATATACTCAATTTAACAGACACTTTCACATGTCATAAAAGCTTTTAAACCGGCATCATGCCAGCTATTTTTTTTATTATCGCCATAATTCAACATATATTATCTTTTATACAGGGGTATTTTATAGACTTTTTTGCCAGTAAGAATTTAATGTCATTTAGTCCAAGGTATTCTCTGTAAATACCAGTCTTATAGGTATTTGAAAATTAAATATTTCACAAGTTATGTGGTTTTAGATACAATTTTTATAATTAAGTATTAATAGTTTTATAA
>VSNJ01000089.1 GCA_009774235.1 Lachnospiraceae bacterium | reverse complement strand
TATTATTAATTATATGACATATATTATTGGGTATGTATGTCTGGCAATATTATTGTGGAGGCAAGGGAAAAAAAGTGGAAATATATAATATACCAGATGCATTTAGTTTACCATTGCGGTTAAAAATTTTAAGTTGTTTGCTATGTGATAGTAAATCATTTACTGAATTACGTGAGATTACAAAAGCTACAGATGGTAATATAAGTGTACAATTGTCTAAATTGGAAGGATGGGGATATCTTATATCTGAAAAAAAATTAGTTGGTAAAAAAACTAATAGCACATATAGAATAACAGATTATGGAATAAAACAATTTGAAGAATATATAAATCTTTTAGAAGATATTTTAAGAAAAGCAAGCTTTAATTAGTCTTTAGAAAATATTATTAAAAAATTGCTATACTTTAGTAAGAACCAGATCAGGAAGTTGTATTACATCTAAATTGCATTCTGCATAGATTTTTAAAGCAGGTCTGCCCTTCTTCAAGGTTTTTGTGTATCTGGAAGAAAAGATATATGATAAGGGTCATTATAATGTGGAAAGTAATATAATTGTATTTCGTGCTTAGAAACTATATGTAATGATTAAACAGTAGTGACAGTGGACAGTAAATAGGCTTATATACACAATTTCAACAGTAATGGGGTCATGTTATATATGGAAATGGAGAAAAAGAGTATAGGTGCAATGGGCACAGAATGGGTATTATAGATGCCAGCTTTTGAACTGTGTACATTATAAGTGTGTCTTTATGGTTGGATAGTGACAGTTAATTGAAGAACTTGTATATTTTATATTCCATTTTTGGCAGAAATGGTATATAATGGACTTGATTTATATGTTACGGCTTCACTGGCGTGGAGCTTATCAAAAGATGGAGGTTTATATTATGTTAGTATCAGCAAAAGAAATGCTTACCAAAGCTAAAGCTGGCAAATATGCAGTAGGCCAGTTCAATATCAACAACTTAGAGTGGACAAAGGCTATCTTACAGACAGCACAGGAACTTAACTCCCCAGTTATCTTAGGTGTATCTGAGGGCGCTGGCAAGTATATGTGTGGTTATAAGACAGTTGTAGGAATGGTTAATGGAATGTTAGAAGAGTTAAATATAACTGTTCCTGTAGCACTTCACCTTGACCATGGTTCATTTGAAGGTGCAAAGGCTTGTATTAATGCAGGTTTTTCATCAATTATGTTTGATGGCTCACATTATCCTATTGAAGAGAATATTGACAAGACTACACAGTTAGTACATGCTTGCAATATCCTTGGACTTTCACTTGAGGCAGAAGTTGGCTCAATAGGTGGTGAAGAAGATGGTGTAGTTGGTGCTGGTGAGTGTGCAGACCCTGATGAATGCAAGATGGTTGCAGACCTTGGCGTTACAATGCTTGCAGCAGGTATTGGCAATATCCATGGAAAGTATCCAGATAACTGGGCAGGCCTTAGCTTTGAAACTCTCGAAGCAATCCAGGCAAAGACAGGAGATATGCCTCTTGTACTTCATGGTGGTACAGGTATTCCAGAAGACATGATTAAAAAAGCTATTTCCCTTGGTGTTGCAAAGATTAATGTTAATACAGAGTGCCAGCTTTCATTCCAGGAAGCTACACGTAAGTATATTGAAGAAGGCAAAGACCAGCAGGGCAAGGGATTTGACCCACGTAAGCTCTTAGCTCCAGGTGCAGAAGCTATCAAAGCTACTGTAAAAGAGAAGATGGAACTCTTTGGTTCAGTTGGAAAGGCTTAATAATGTTTAAGCAAATTAAGAATAAAACCGTTTAATATAGCGGTTAAATAAGCGCAAGCCATATGACTTGCGCTTTTAACTTATTCTTTCCTAATATTCCGGAAAGCTTTGCCATAAAGGCAGGCACAAGGGAGAGTCCGGAAGCATAACCTAATGTAATGGAGGTTGCCAATGACTAAAAAAGAATTTTTAGATATTCTTACAGAGAGCCTGGCGGGCAATGTGCCAGCATCTGAAATAGAGGAAAATATCCGTTATTATAAAGATTATATTGAAAATGGAGAGGAATCCGAGGAAAAAGCACTAGAACAGTTAGGAGACCCGCATCTTATTGCAAGGACTATAATAGACAGTTTTATAGCATCTAAAGGGCCTATGGCAGATTTTTATAAAGAACAGGCAAGAAATGAATACAGCAGGACCACTTCAGGAGAAGAGAACAGTGGTGAAGGTACAGATTACAGGCAATATGAGTATAAGAGGGGCTTTGGCCACAGCATTAGATGGTATGAGAAAATCCTGCTGTTGGTTCTTGTTATAGGTATTATTGCATTTGTATTGTTTCTTGGCGGTCTGGCAGCAGTTATTATTATACGTATTGTACTGCCAGTTGCTGTACTTTTCTTTGTAATAAAGCTTATATCTGATTATTTCAGAAGAGGTTGACAGAATATACCATATAATGTTATTATCTGTAATTAAAGCGGAAGAGATGAGGGAATAATGTATAAGATATTATATAAAGATGGTGATGCAAAAAGAGGACAGCTTGAAACTGTCCATGGTACTATACAGACACCAGTATTTATGAATGTTGGTACAGATGGTGTTATGAAAGGTGCTGTTTCTACACAAGACCTGCAAGGTATTAAAACGCAGGTGGTACTTTGTAATACTTACCACCTGCATGTAAGGCCAGGTGATGGCATTGTCAGGGATATGGGTGGTATACGTAAGTTTATGGTCTGGGATAAGCCTGTACTTACTGATTCTGGTGGTTTCCAGGTGTTTTCACTTGCAAGCCTGCGGAAAATTAAAGAAGAAGGCGTTTATTTTAGTTCCCATATTGATGGCAGGAAGATTTTCATGGGTCCAGAAGAAAGTATGCAGATACAGTCAAATATTGCGTCAACAATAGCAATGGCATTTGATGAATGTCCGCCACATCCTGCTACAAGGGAATATATGCAGGCATCAGCAGACAGGACGGCAAGATGGCTTGAAAGGTGTAAAAAGGAGATGGCAAGGCTTAACAGCCTTGAAACAACAATAAATAAATCCCAGCTTCTTTTTGGTATCAACCAGGGTGGGACTTTTGAAGATATACGTATAGAACATGCAAAACGTATAACATCCATGGAACTTGATGGTTATGCACTGGGCGGACTGGCAGTCGGTGAAAGCCATGAGGAGATGTATAATATAATTGAAAAGACTGTACCATATCTTCCACAGGACAAACCTGTTTATCTTATGGGAGTTGGTACGCCTGCCAATATACTTGAAGCAGTGGAACGTGGTGTGGATTTCTTTGATTGTGTATATCCTGCCAGGAATGGACGTCATGGACATGCATATACTAATTTTGGCAAGATGAACCTTTTAAATAAGAAATATGAGCTTGATGACAGGCCTCTTGATGAAACATGTGGCTGCCCTGTATGCAAAACTTACAGCAGGGCTTATATAAGGCATCTTTTAAAGGCAAAAGAGATGCTTGGGCTGCGTCTTATGGTTACACATAACCTTTATTTTTATAATACTCTTATGGAAGAAATACGTGACGCAATAGAAAAGGGCTGTTATAAAGAATATAAAAATAAAAAATTAGAATATCTTAAGGAGGATTCAAAATGAATTTAGTAACAGTATTGGGAACTGGTGGGACACAGAGTCTTTTAAGCATAGTAGTTGTATATGCTGTTGTAATAGGTGTGTTCTGGTTCTTTGCAATAAGACCGCAGAAGAAGCAGCAGAAAGAACATACTGCTCTTATTACAACACTTGAGGTAGGGGATAGCATACTTACAACAAGCGGTTTTTTTGGCGTAGTAATAGATATAATGGAAGAGGTAGTTATTGTGGAATTTGGTAATAACAAAAATTGCCGTATTCCAATGAAAAAAGACAATATTGTTGAAATAGACAAACAGAGCAGCGAAAAATAATGGCAGTATATTTATAATAATCCAGGAACTGTTAAGAAATAACTTGTTAACATGGTGCAGTATAAATAATTACCTGCAAAGAAAAGATGCAGGTACAGCAGTTACGCCAGAATTTTCTTGTGCTGCATCCTTGCATCAGGGTAAGTCAGGAAGATGAGTTGTTTCTTAACAGTTCCTTACGGTATATTCTTGGAGATATGCCGTATTTTTTTTTGAAAAGACGGTTAAAATATGAAAGATTAGTAAAGCCAGTTTCATATGATATTTCCAGTACAGGTTTATCTGTAGTAGAAAGCAGGGTACATGCGATAGAAAGCCGGTAGCTGTTCAGGTATTCAGTAAATGTGCATCCCATATGTTTTTTAAAAAATTTCATAAAATGTGATGTGCTAAAACCTGCAGCAGAAGCAGCATCAGAGGGTACAAGTGGTTCATTGTGGTGGACAGATATAAAGTAAAGTATTTCCTTTAATTTGGCAGCATGGCTGTTTGCAGGCTTTTTTAATTCTATATCAATAAGGTTTGCGAAAACCAGTGAAAAAAACTGGAACAGATAACCTTTAATTCCAAGTTCATAGCCAGGAACAGGATTTGAACGTAGTTTGTCTATAGAATCAATACATGCGTAAAGCTGGCTGTAAATGCTATATGACTTATTTATATGGGCAGGAAATATAAAATTGTTTTCAAAAAAAGGGTGCAGATAGCCAGTTGTACAATAGTCATGCCCATTTCCATATAAAAGTCCAGGGGAGAAAAGTATATTTTCGTATTCCATGCATTTGTTTCCAGACTGGCTTATAGAATGCAGCTGTCCTGGAAGTATAAGCAAAATATCTCCAGCAGTTACATTATATAACTGTAAATCAATATATATTTTGCCACAGCCCTTTTTAATAATAATAAATTCTGCTTCTTCATGCCAGTGTGTATTTACCTGTATAAAATCAAGCGGAATTGAGCAAAGGTATGTATTATATGGAAAGTTTATAGTAACATGAGATTTTTTTTCATGGTAATATTCATAGTCAGGATTATTCATAATAATAATCATGCCTTTCTAACACATGCAGGTTTTGGGCTGCATATGTTTTTTGTTGTAATTTGATAGTATTGTATCACTTTTAGAAACTATTGTGCAAGATAAAAACCATAAAATGTAATTATAATATAACCAGTTATAAGACAGGCATCTGTTGTACTGGTAAATTTATCTGAGAAGGGAGAACTATTATGGAGTTACAGAAAAAAATTGAGGGTTACTTAGGCAAGGCAGTAAATGGGGCGTCAAACAAAGAGATTTATTATGCACTTTTAAAACTTGTAAAGGAAATGTGCAAGGATAAGGAGCCAAATAAGGGAAGCAAGAAGATATATTATATTTCTGCTGAATTCCTTATTGGTAAATTACTTTCCAATAATTTAATAAATCTTGGCATATTTGATGATGTAAAGAAGTGTCTGGAGGAAAATGGCAAAGATTTAACAGAGATTGAAGAAGCTGAGCCAGAACCTTCACTTGGGAATGGTGGTCTTGGAAGGCTTGCGGCATGTTTTATGGATTCAATAGCAACTTTGGGGCTTAATGGTGCAGGTATTGGGCTTAATTACCATTTTGGGCTGTTCCAGCAGATATTTGAAAATAACAAACAGAAAGAAGTAAAGAACCCTTGGATTGAAAAGGAAAGCTGGCTTGTGGATACAGGAATACATTTCCCAGTACAGTTTAAAGATTTTACACTGGATTCTACATTATATGATATTGATGTGCCAGGATATGAAAGTGGTTTAAATAAACTTCATTTATTTGATATAGATACATTGGATGAGTCAATCGTAGGTGACGGGATTTCATTTGATAAGTCACAGATTGCAAAAAACCTTACATTGTTCCTGTATCCTGATGACAGTGACAAGGCAGGAGAGCTTTTAAGAATTTACCAGCAGTATTTTATGGTAAGCAATGGTGCACAGCTTATCCTTAAAGAAATGGATGAAAATGGCTATGATGTAAAGAAGCTTTATGAGCATGCAGTTATACAGATTAATGACACACATCCATCTATGGTAATACCTGAACTTATCCGTCTTTTACAGGAGCGTGGCATAGATTTTGATGAGGCAGCAGATATTGTAAGCAAGACATGTGCATATACTAACCATACAATTCTTGCAGAAGCGCTTGAGAAATGGCCAGTTTCATACCTTGAAGAAGTTGTGCCACAGCTTATGCCTATTATCAGGAAGCTTGATGAAAAGATTAAGGCAAAATATAATGATGGAAGAGTTGCCATTATTGATAATGAGAACCGTGTACACATGGCACATATGGATATCCACTATGGTTTCAGTGTAAATGGTGTTGCGGCACTTCATACAGATATACTTAAAGAATCAGAGTTAAAGGCATTTTATGATATTTACCCTGAAAAGTTTAATAATAAGACAAATGGTATTACATTCCGCCGCTGGCTGATGCATTGTAATACAGAGCTTGCAGGATATATTACAGAGCTAATTGGGGATGGATGGAAGAAAGACGCAGGAGAGCTTGAGAAGCTTCTTGGATATAAAGACGACACAGCAGTGCTTAAAAGGATGTTAGAGATTAAGGACAATAATAAGAAGCAGCTTAAGAAATACCTGAAAGATACACAGAATATAGATATACCAGAAGATTCTATATTTGATATACAGGTTAAGCGTCTGCATGAGTACAAGCGCCAGCAGCTTAATGCACTTTACCTTATTTATAAGTATAAAGAAATTAAGTCTGGAAAGCTTCCGGAAACACCAATTACTATGATATTTGGTGCAAAGGCTGCCCCTGCATATACACTTGCAAAAGATATTATCCACCTTATACTTTGTTTACAGCAGGTTATTGAGAATGACCCACAGGTTAATCCTTATTTAAAGGTAGTTATGGTTGAAAACTATAACGTTACAAAAGCTGCAAAGCTTATTCCTGCATGTGATATTTCAGAGCAGATTTCACTTGCATCTAAGGAAGCAAGTGGTACTGGTAATATGAAATTTATGCTTAATGGGGCTGTTACACTTGGTACAATGGATGGTGCTAATGTAGAAATAAATGACCTTGTAGGCAGTGAAAATATTTATATATTTGGTAAATCAAGTGATGAAGTTATTAACTTATATAATACAAATGGTTATTCATCAAGGAAAATATATGAAGAGGATTCTCTTGTAAAAGAGCTTGTTAACTTTATTATCAGTCCAGAACTTATTATGGCTGGAGACCCTGAAAACCTTGGACGCTTGTTTAAAGAGATTGTTAATAAAGACTGGTTTATGACTCTTCTTGATATAAAGGAATATATCGCTGTAAAAGATAAAATGATGGGTGATTATTCTGACAGGATGGGATGGGCAAAGAAGATGCTTGTTAATACTGCAAAAGCAGGATTTTTCTCATCAGACAGGACGATAGCAGAATACAATAATGATATCTGGAAACTGTAATATTTGAAAATATAAAAGAGTATTTTGTTAAAAACAGCATAACAGGAATAACCTGGCTATGCTGTTTTTATTTTTAAAGAGGATAATTGCATGCTTCTGCAAGTTTTTCAAGATAATGGTAAGGTACTGCAAGGCTGCCCCTGCCAGTTCCTATATCTATTGCAGGTTTGTTGCTTCCATGGAAATCAGAGCCCCCGCTTGGCAGCAGGTTAAACTTTTGTGCCAGCTTTTTGGCATAAATTTCATCTTGTCTGGTGTGGTTTGAATACAATGTTTCAATTCCCATAAGACCTGCCAGGGCGAGACGCCTTACAAGTTTTTCAAGTTCTGCTTCTCTTAGTTTATAATGAAGTGGATGTGCCAGTACAGGTACACCACCAGCATTTTTTATAAGAGTGATTGCTTCTTCAGGTTCTATGTATTTACGTGGCACATAATAAGGGGTATCTGTATCAAGGTATTTTCTAAAAGCATCTGCAGGTGTTGCAGTTATTTTATTGTCAACAAGGAAGCGTGCAAAATGGGCTCTTGTAACAACTGTATCAGGGTTATTTTCCATAAGTGCTTCCATTGAAATTGGTATTCCAGCTTTTCTAAGGTTTTCTACCATCTCCATATTGCGGTCGTCACGTCTTTTAATTATTATTCTGGCAGCATTTTTAAATGCTGTGTTCTGGTGGTTAATAAAAAGTCCTACAATATGTATATCTTTGTCTTTATATGCGGCAGAAAGTTCTGTACCTGGTATAAATTGGACTGGTGCCTGCTGTTCATTTACAGCTTTAACAGCATCTTCTATTCCTGCTACTGTGTCATGGTCAGTCAGTGCAAAGGCAGCAAGACCTTTTTCTATAGCTTTTGAAACAAGTACAGATGGCGGGCATGTGCCATCTGAATAATTGGAATGGGTGTGTAAATCAATATATTTCATAATTTTATGCCGTTCCTCCTTTTGTTTTTTGTCAAAGTGTTGTAATCTTAAATAAGTACAAGCAAAAATTTATAAAAAATCCCTGCCAGGTTTAGTATATCATAATAGTCATATTTTGTACCAGAAAGGTATAAATATGAATAATAATAATTATCAGGAGAATAAGATTATATGGAGAAGAAAAATTTTGTAAACTATGGTATAGTGCTGGCAGGCATGTTTATATTAAGTGCAGTACTTCTTGCAGTAATGTCAGCCTTTATCTGGAAGACAGGAGCCGGAGCAGGTGCTGTCAGTGGCTGTGTTATTGCTGTTTACATAATATCAAATTTTATTGGCGGTTTTGTGGCAGGAAAGAAAGCAGGACAGCATAAATTCCTGTGGGGCATAGCTGTAAGCATTATGTATTTTGCAATTATAGTACTGGCAGGTATCTGGATTATGGGGAACAAGCCTGGTGTAAACCAGGAGGTTGTAACAGGTGCATTGATATGCATAGTTTCAGGAATGTTTGGAGGGATGCTTGCGCCATAATTTTTATTTATGTATAATAATTATAATATTGTTTATTTTTGTTAAACATTAATAAAAATATGACATATTTGTAATATATTTTTAAAACATAATTAAAAGATATATGTTATTATAGTTATTGGCCAGATGTTTTTTGGGGAATAATAAAATACAGATAAGAAATTTGGAGGGAACGACAAATGGGTTATAGGAAAAAGCACATCAAAGGTGGAACTGATGGCTTTAGGAATGAGCCATTCCAGGTAAGAAGTATGATTAACCAGAGAAAGAGGAAAAGTGAGATGAGAACTAAAGTTGTGCTTTTTAGTACAGCAGTTTTGCTTGTTGTTATCCTGGCAGTTCTTGCATTTAAATTAAATGGTTTAAATATGCAGGATGGAAGTGGGAATGTTGCGGCAGCAGATACGGATTCAGATAAAGCTGATGGTGTTAAAGAAGACAGCCGTGAGAAGAAAAAAGATTCCAAAGATAATGAAAAGGAACCTGTCAAAGAAACTATGGCATCTGGAAAGAAAAGGTGGCTGCGTGACGGACTTGACCCTGATAAGCCTATGGTTGCCCTTACATTTGACGATGGCCCGTACACTCCTGTTACAAGCAGGATTTTAAAAGTGCTTAAGAAATATGATGCACGTGCGACGTTTTTTATTGTAGGGAACAGGGTACCATCATATGAAGATATGGTAAAACAGGCATATGAACAGGGCAATGAGATAGCAACCCATACTTATAACCATGCTAACCTGACGAAACTTAGCAAGAAGCAGATAAAGGCTGAGCTGGATAAAAGTAAAAAGGTTATAAAAGATGTTATTGGATGCAGTTTTTCTGCTTTAAGGCCACCAGGAGGAAGCATTAATGATACTATGCGCAGCACTGTAAAAGTTCCTATGATTTACTGGAGTGTTGACACTGAGGACTGGAAGAGCAGGAACAAGAAGTCTGTTTTAAATGAGTGTAAGGTTATCCAGGACGGTGATATTGTACTTATGCATGACTTGTATCCTTCAACTGCTGATGCTGTAGAAAAGCTTGTGCCAAAGCTTGTGAAAGAGGGTTACCAGCTTGTTACAGTTGATGAGTTGTTGTATTATAATGGAATTAAAGCTGAAGCAGGAAAGGTATATGCAAATGGAAGATAGCCAGCAGTGTATATTTTTAGAAACACTTCATCTGTAGTTAAGCAGATGGGGTGTTTCTTTTGTTGGAAATAAAGGGTATAGTAAAGAAAAAAATAAAATATTATAGATTTGTATTTAAGGGAAAAAAGGGTTAACTGGATAAAATTGGAGATTATATAATAGTGTAATACTTGCAAATTATATAACAACTATGCTATAATGCCATCTAGTGTGGTTTTTTGATAAACTGTCACATAAGAAGTATATAAAAAAGGAGATGTGCAGCATGAATAACAGGAAAAAGGGGCTGTTGCAGCTATTGGTTATTATTGTAGTAACCGGATTGTGTGCTTTTACAACGTTAGTTGGTTTTACAGATTCGCACAGGGGCAGCGCCCAGAACATTAAACTTGGCCTTGACCTGGCAGGTGGTGTAAGTATTACGTACCAGGCTGTTAAGGATAACCCAACTGATACAGAGATGAGTGATACAATTGCTATGATGCAGGACCGTGCTGAGGTTTATAGTACAGAGTCTTCTGTAGTCCAGGAAGGAAATAACCGTATTTCTATTGATATACCTGGAGTTGAAAATGCAGATGAGGTTCTTGAATCACTTGGTAAAGAAGGTTCACTTGACTTTGTTGCAGCAGATGATATGACATTTGATGATAATGGCAATCCAAAGTATACAAAGGTGGTCTGCTCAGGAAAGCATGTAAAAAATGCAGAAGCAGGTACACAGCAGGATGAAATTACTAAGAATAAGGAATATGTGGTACAGCTTTCATTTAATGCAAAGGGAACTAAGAAGTTTGCAGAAGCAACAGCAGCAGCTTATCCTTCAAGGAAACAGATATATATAGTATATGATGGCAAGGTATTGTCCGCTCCAGCTGTACAGGCTGAGATAACAAATGGACAGGCTGTTATTTCTGGAAGTTTCAAGACATATGCAGAAGCTGATGAACTAGCCTCTATGATACGTATAGGTGCACTTCCTGTTGAACTTAAGGAAATACAGTCACAGGTAGTAGGTGCACAGTTAGGGCAGGATGCTATTACTACAAGCCTTATTGCTGGTGCTATTGGTTTTGGCCTTGTAGTGTTATTTATGCTTGTTTTCTACAGGCTGCCAGGACTTGCTGCGTCTATTGCGCTGCTTTTCTACCTTGTAGTAATGCTTGTGGCGTTGAATTTACTTAATATAACCCTTACACTTCCTGGAGTGGCTGGTATTATACTTAATATAGGTATGGCTGTTGATGCCAATGTTATTATATTTACCCGTATTAAGGAAGAACTTAGAAAGGGCAAGTCAGTACAGGCAAGTATAAAGCTTGGTTTTGATAAAGCTCTTTCAGCTATTATAGATGGTAATGTAACTACCCTTATTGCGGCAGTTGTTTTATATATTAAGGGTTCTGGTACTGTAAAAGGATTTGCAACTACACTTGCAATGGGTATTATTCTTTCAATGTTTACATCTCTTGTTATTACAAAAATTATCCTTAATGCAATGTATGCATTAGGAGTAGATGATGTAAAATATTTTGGTGTTGAAAAAGAAAGGAAGCAGATTAACTTTATTGGAAATAAAGGTAAATTCTTTGTTATTTCTGGTGTTATGATAGTAGCATGTGTAGTTATGCTTGTAGTCAATAATGCAAGGGATGGGCATATTCTTAATTATGGTCTTGACTTTATGGGTGGTACAACTTATGATATACCATTTAGTGACAGCCAGAAGATAGATGCAGATTTTAAAAAAGAAATAGAAAAACTCTTTATGGAAGAAAGTGGTTCTAATGATGTTGTTATAGCAGAGGTTGCAGGTTCTAATGAACTTACAGTTAAGACAGTTGAGCTTTCAGAGGAACAGCGTAAGAACCTGACATCTACAATTTCTTCAAAATATAGTATTGAAGAGGATAGTATACAGATACAGAGTATAAGTGCTTCTGTTTCTGATGAAATGAAGTCAGATGCAGTTATAGCTGTAATTATAGCAGCAATATGTATGCTTATATATATATGGTTCAGGTTTAAGGATATTATTTTTGCAGGAAGTGCGGTACTTGCTCTTCTGCATGATGTAATATGTGTACTTCTTGTTTATGCTGCTGTAAGAATTTCTGTTGGTAATACATTTATTGCATGTATGCTTACAATAGTTGGTTATTCAATTAATGCTACAATTGTAATATTTGACCGTATACGTGAAAATCTTGGAACACGTACAAGCAGTGAAGCACTTGAAGGCATAGTTAATGATAGTATTACACAGACACTGACACGAAGCATAAATACGTCACTTACTACTTTCTTGATGGTAGTTATGCTTGCTATTCTTGGGGTAGAGTCTGTAAGGGATTTTGCTATACCTCTTCTTGCAGGTATTATATGTGGTGCTTATTCTTCTGTATGTATAACAGGTACACTCTGGTATACAATTAAGAAGGCTTCTGGGAAAAACAAGGAAACAGTAAAGAACAAAGCTGTAAGTACGAAAAACAGCTGAGAAATAATGTAATATTTTTATCAGGCGGGCTGGCACATTGTGCCACCCGTTTTTTTAATATATGGTAATATCAATGGTTTGCACTCCCAACTTTGCGGTATATTTATACCAAATCCAGTCAACGCCGCCCATATGGCTGCTTTTAATTGGTATAAATCTCCCACAAATTGTGGCGCACTCTTCGCAAAAAGCAATTTTCAAACACTCCCTATTGCAAAAAAATTAACTTGCTGTATTAAAATATTTTCTGGGCAGCAAATGATACCCACTCATCAAGTGTATTTTTCTTTAGTATTTTAAAGTTGTTTTTAATAAGTGCTTCTTCTACGCTGTCTGCTTTTTCTGCAAGTATTCCAGAGGATATAAAAAGACCATTGTGTTTAATATACTGGCTGATATGTGCAGACAAAGGAATTATTACATCTGCAAGTATATTGGCAACTGCTATGTCACAATATCCATCCATTGCATTTTTTATAATAATACCATCTTCCAGGATATTTGCTTTCAGTGCAGTTATCCTGTCTGGGCTTATATTGTTGATGGTGGCGTTTTCTATAGTGGCATTGACTGCTGCCGGGTCAATATCAAGGCAGAATGCAGACTGGGCACCACATAATAATGCACTTATTGCAAGTATGCCACTGCCACATCCCGCATCTAGTATTGTTGTACCAGGTTTTATATAGTTACGCAAGGAGAGCAGGCATAGCCTGGTGGTTGCGTGTGTACCTGTGCCAAATGCAGAACCAGGGTCAATTTCTATTATAATATCGTCCTGGCTTGCATCATCTGGTATATTTTCCCATGTGGGCTTGATTATAATGTCATCTGCAATCCTGAATGGTTTAAAGTTTTCTTTCCATTTGTCTTTCCAGTTATTATCATCTTCTATTGAATATTCAATGTGTGGCATTGTTACAGGTATAAATTCTTGTAATTCACTAATGCGGTTTTTAATTTTCTCTATAAGCTTGTCTGGATTAGTTATTTCTGCCTGGACAAGACGTTCATCACGTAAGGAAGAGCCTGTGCTGAAAAAACTGCTGCTATCATTGCCAGGTGCTTCTGTATAAAATGTCAGTATTGAAGAACCATCATTAAAACCCATATCAGCAGGGATATCTGTATACATTTGTTTTTCTTCTTTTTCAGATAATGGTACATGGTCTGTAACTTCATAGCCATTAATACCAAGTTCACAGATAATTCCGCCAATAGTATCTGCGTAGCTTGTTGTGGTGTGTATCTGGTATTTTATCCAGTTCATTATATCTCTCCTTAATAATATTTTTGTTTTATAATAGTATAGCAGATTTTAACAAAACTTGGAATAATTGTGTTATAATGTATGGAAATAGAAAAGAGAAATGAACAGGACAGGAGATGGAAATTTGAAGCGCTGGGTAAGTAAGAGATGTGGTGCAGACCTTGCTAAAATTGCATCACGGTATAATATAACAGAGATATTTGCAGAGATTCTTGTAAAAAGGGGATTATATACATGGGAAACTATGGATAAATATTTGTTTCCTGATATTGGTTTAATGTATAATCCTTGTCTTATGAAGGGAGTGAAAGAGGCTGGAACCCTGTTGTCAGATGCCATTAAAAAAGGGGTTAAAATAAAAGTTATTGGCGATTATGATGTTGACGGGGTTATGTCTTCATATATATTAACCAGGGGAATTAAATTGCTTGGCGGTGATGTTAGTTACAGAATTCCCCACCGTGTAAAAGATGGTTATGGAATACGTAGTTATATGGTGGATGAAGCATATTCCGATGGTGCTGGCATGGTTATTACATGTGATAATGGAATATCTGCGCCAGATGCTGCTTTGCGTGCAAAAGAACTTGGAATTACATATATTCTCACAGACCACCATGAAGTACCATCAGAAGATGGTGTTGGAATTATTCCAGAGGCGGATGCTGTTGTAAATCCTAAACAGGATGGATGTGGTTATCCATTTAAACAGTTGTGTGGGGCAGGTGTTGTATATAAAATTTTTAGTTATATATTTGGACAAAATAATGATAACAGCTATATTGAAGAATTGCTTCCGTTTGCCGCAATAGCTACAATATGTGATGTGGTTCCACTGGTAGATGAGAACAGGATTATTGTAAGCAATGGTTTAAAAATGCTTTCAGACAGAAGTGTTATGAAAAATACTGGTATGAGGGCATTGTTAGATGAGCTGCAGATTGGTGATAAGGTTAATTCTGGAAATATAGGTTTCCGGGCAGGTCCATGTATAAATGCAGCAGGAAGGCTTGCAGATGCTTCAATGGGAATGGAACTTCTGCTTGAAGAAGATGAAATTGCAGCACAGAAACGTGCAAGAGGGCTTGTAATGTTTAATGAAGAAAGAAAAGCAATGACAGAAAGGGCAGAAGAGGAAGCAGACAAGCAGGCTTCCCAAATGGACATACAGAACCAGCCAGTAATTGTTGTCTATCTTAAAGACTGCCATGAAAGTGTGGCAGGGATTGTAGCAGGCAGGGTGCGTGAAAAATATTACAGGCCTTCTTATATACTGACAAAGGGTGAAAAAGGGCTTAAAGGTTCTGGAAGGTCTATACCTGGATACCATATGCAGGCAGAACTTATGAAATGCCAGGATATTTTAACTGAGTTTGGAGGACATGCAATGGCAGCTGGTTTTTCTCTTCCAGAAGAGAACCTGGACAAATTCCGTGAGACTTTAAATAACCAGTGCTGTCTTACCCCTGATGAGATGGTTGAAAGTGTAAGGTTTGATATGGAAGCAAAGCTTGCTGATATAAGTAAAGAACTTGTTACACAGCTTAAATGGCTTGAACCATTTGGTGAAGCTAATGAAAGAGCTGTCTTTGCAAAACGTGGGGTAATAATAAAATCTCTATATATGTGTGGCAAGGAGAACCAGATTGCACGTCTTAAACTTGAAGATGAAGGTAATATGTTTGATGCGGTTGATTTTAATGCAGAAAAGTGTGTTGGCAGGGCAGTAATTGAAAGATATGGCAAGGAAACATGGGGATTAATGAAAAATGGTATGTGTGGCCAGGTTATAGATATATTGTATATACCAGATATTAATGAAATGTATGGTAATATACAGTTTAAAATACTTGACTGTAGATGAAAGTATGCCTTGTAACTAAATTTTCTTGGAATTTATCCTGGTTTGTGTTAATATATATCCAAGACTTTAATTTAATTTTGATGGAGGTGTTATATATGGCGGATTTTTCAGCAATTAGTGCACTATCTTCTCTTAGTGAAAAAGACCTGTATTACCAGTGGATGATAAATAACAATTCAACAAGCACAATGCTTAATGCATTATCAGGTAATTCATCAGATTCTTCTAACATGAATGGAATGTCAGGTATTGTAAATGCAATAAGTTCAGGATATTCTTCATTGGGCATGGCATCACTTTTAGGCTCACAGCTTGGTACACAAGGACTGGCATCACTTTTAGGTTCTTCGCTGGGTATGTCAGATGGAGGTATAAGTTCACTAGGGACAATTTCTAGTTTTTCATCTATATTGAAAATGTACCTTAATTCTGAAACAAGCCAGGCAGCAGATATGGCAGACAAGCTTTCAGAGGCACTTGAAAAGGCAGATGAAGCAGGAGAGTCTTCAACTAATTCATATAAAACTGTACAAGAAATATATGATTATTTCGTTGACAAGTCTTCAGTGGCAGCGCAGGCTCTTTCTTCTTCTAAGACAGTACAGGCTAAAAAGAGCATGGCAGGGATTAATGCAGCAGCACAAGCTCCGTCAGCAGTGGAATTTAACTTTGACAGCTACATAAATGGAATTGAAGAAGGTATTAATAAAAGCATAAGTGCTTCCACAGCACATGCTGGTATAAGTATGTAATAATATTTTTATATAAGCAAGTTAATTTATATTTTAGTTAATATATACATCTAGTAATTCTATATGTTTTGGGGAGTTAAGGCATTCCTATATGCAATGGGATGTGGATAGTAACTAATTTTAAT
>VSNJ01000088.1 GCA_009774235.1 Lachnospiraceae bacterium | reverse complement strand
ATATCTGGAGGCAAACCTTTAGATCTGTGTGCCTAAAATTTCCTTTATTATTGAAAAATCCAACCGCACAGGTGGAAAAGATTTTTGAATATTCTAAAGTTTTTCATTTTTTATCCGATATTAACTATTTCCACAAAAACCAGAAGTATGATATAACACTATGAATACACGTTTATTTTCAATAAAAAATTGCCACTATGAACACTTAATCCATATGTGGCAATTTTCGCTCTCATTTTAATACAATGCCCTTTGTTGCTGCCTTATAATAATCCCAAATATGATTCAATTCGTTTCTCGCAGACTTTGAGATATCAAAATCAAGTTTAATATTGCTTAAACCTTCTTTTGACTGTGACAACAATCTTATATTCTCATTATTGACAGCAGACATAAATGCTTGATAAGCTTGCTCTTTAATCCCTCTTTTCCTGGTATTGTCTGTGGAAACGGATTGTGTTATGTCAGCACTCTTAGAATGGTATGTTATCTGTGGCTTAAAATCTTGCAGATTACTCCATATTTCTGTACTGGCTGCCATAAATTTGCTATGCTTTTCATAGGCTTTGTCCAGCATTTCTAATTCTTTCTCTTTGGTTAATTTCTGTATACTTCCATCATCAGCAACATAATATTGCTGTTCCCTGTCTGTATCAGCATATTTTTCCTCTATACCATTCCGCATCCTTTTGTAAGCTGATACCATTTGATTAACATGATAGTCAAAGGTATTACTTTTTACACCTTCTTCCTTTTCCGATGATACTGCTCTTTCAAAATCACTTATAACACTGAAAGAACTGACAGGAGAAAGTTTTCCGGCAGCTTTAATCTGTCCTGCTCTGCTTAATGCAGACATCTTATTTTCCAATGCATTACGGCCAGCTCTTGAAATATCAACAGTATCATTTCTTATAACGATGCCATTGCTCCTATCTGTCCACTTTGATTCTTGTCTGGTCCTGTCCATATCAACAACATAATTTTCATGTTGACACAACCTTTGCCTTTCTGTTATATTTATTAACATTTCTTATCCTCCTAAAATAACCTGCTTGTCTTAAAACATCTATCTGCCTGCCAGTATGTATAAAATATGGCAGGCAGACTTTTTCAATCAACTGCCTATATCCTAAATGTTTATATCAAATTTAGGATAATAAGCATCATCCAGTCTTTCTTTCTGTATCAATACAGCATCCTCTGGTACCATAACTTTTTCTCTAACCTCTTCAATGGTATATGCCGCAGAATCCTCCTTTGTTCTATCTAATTGCTCCTGCCGCTCCTCCTTTTTCTCCTTTAACTTTTTCTCTTTTTCTTCCTGCTCTCTTTTTTCTTTGGTACGTTCATCACGCTCTTCTTTCAGTTCCCTCCACCCCTTTGTATCAGACACCACAGTTGTTGAAGCCTGCATAACTATATTTCCTGTACTGTCAATGCTCCAGCTTTCTGAGTAATTGGTCAATCTTGCACCGGTTGCCCTTGCATTTGCCTTTGCACTTTCGTATCCGCTCTTATAACTCTCCTTGTAAAAAGCAAGATTTTCTTCCAGTTCTTTTGCTTTGCCAGCATCCTCTATGCACTCTTTTAAATATGCACCTGAAATTGCGGCATTTCCATTCTTAACGCAATCATACTTCTTTGCAAGATAGGAATAGTAATCTGACACACTGCTGTTTGCTTCATTCTTTGATTTTCCTGTCTGTGCAGACGAAGTTTCCTTTGTTTCTGCCTGCTTTACCTCTTCATTTTTCTGTGACACATAAGTGTTTTTATACACATTATTGTAGCCGTTTCCAATTCCTGTAATTGCCATAATAAATCCTCCTTGTTTTCCGGAGGAAAATCTCTGCCATGCCTGCATGGCATGCGCCACTGCAGTAACAGAGGATTTGACCTCTTTGAATTTTTACTAACTCTGTTTTTGTTTTTAAGTACATTAACAGTTTCTACTTTACTTATCGTATTTTTTCATCCTGACGGTCATAGATATGGCGTGAACTACGGAATTTAGGGTGTGAAATACTTTTCATACATCATAATGGTAAGATTAAACTTCTTTCTATCCCCTATATCATGAATTGTTATATCTATATCACCCATATATTTTTTGGCGCACCTTTGTATATTCCCAATGCCTAAACCATGAAGTTTCCTGTCCTCTTTGCTGCTGGCCGGCAATCCCGTTTCACTATCAAAGATAATTTCACCCGAAAAATCATTTTCCACTTCAATAAAAAACAAATTTCCTTTCATGTAAGAACGCAGACTGATACGTTTCTTTCCTCTGGCCGTACTGCTTGCTTCGATTGCATTTTCCAGTGCATTGTTCAGCACAATCCCTATATCGTAAACGTCTATCTCCTGCTTATCAGGATAAATAAAATCTGCTTCAAAAGATATATTTTTCTTTTCCGCTTCCTGTTTCTTTTGATGTATGATAACGTCCGTAACCGGGTTTCCTGTCCTATATGCAAAGTCTAACCTGCTGGCTGTTATCTCCATTTTTTCAATATAATTGTCAAGTTCCTCCCTGTCTTTTCCAGAGTTTCTCCTGATAACTGCCGCTATACTTTCTAAATGGCCTCTCATATCATGCCTAAGCCCTCTCATATCGGCATATATATCCTGAATTTCTTCAATCTCCCGCTGCATCTGCGTCATTTGATTTTGCAATATGGACCGCTTTCGTTCTTCTTCGCCTAACTGTATCAACTTTTGAAAAAGTATGACAGAAGCTATGTCAACCTCCAACATCAAAAGACAGATAAAAGGCACCCAAAACATAGTTGCAGGTACTTTCTCAAACATAATGATTGTCATTCCATTTTCTACAATAAAAACCAGGGTTTTTAGAGTGATAGAAATACATAAAGTTGCAATGCCTGGAAGTATTAAAAAAGCATATTCATGTATCTGGAACTGATAATCTTTTTTGACAAATTTTCTGCTGATTATGGAGAAATACACGCTCAGAAGTAAAGCATATAATAAAACAAGGACAAGTCCTCTAGTGATATCAAAAACATAACTCCAAATTTCAACTTCTTTCATATTAGTTATCTTATTTAATAAAACTACTGAAAATTTACTGATAATCCAACCCTGGCCATAATTTATAACCACTATGATATATTTGATTATCTCTTTTCCTGCAACAAAACTAACAGCCACAAATAGCTGTTTCAGGAAATCTTTGTTATACAACAGCATTTGAAAAAGTAAAATAAATACTATATCCGCAAGCACTCCCATAAGGTCATTAAACGGATTGAGGCGGTCAATCCTATAAAATACCAAACTTTGGATAATGAAATACAGACCCGTCCATGCAAACAGGACAATCTTTTTCTGATACTTTTTCCTGAGAAATTTCTGCATATAAATACTGCCCACTATACTATTTACAAGGTATATGGAAACAGACAGCCCTGTTTCATACATTGACAATCCCTCCATCTTTTGCATATTTCATATACTGTCTGATAAAATCGTTATATTTCTTCTGCGCAAGTATCAGTTTATCTCCATTTACAACTTTGATTGTATCAGCATTATAAGAAACAATTTGCTCCATATTCACAAGATAGCACCTGTGACAACGGTAAAAACCACGGCCTGTCATCTGCTCCAATTCGTTCATTTTTCTATAACTATCCAGTACACCCATCTTTGTGTGGATAATAATTTTTTTATTTGCACTCTCAATATAATAAATATCTTTTAAATAAACTTTCTGCTGTATGCCGGAGTTTCTTACTAAAATAAACCGTTTTGTCCGTTCCATTACTGCATACAGCTCATCAAGTGCACGCCCAAAAACACTGCAGAACTTTTCTTCATTAATGGGCTTTAACAGATAATGGAATGCTGACACGTCAAATGCGCTGTTCATATATTTTTCATAGCCTGTCACAAAGATAATAATACTTTTTGTGTTTCCCTGTTCCTCCTGCCGGATATGATTTGCAACATCCATTCCCGATATTTCCCTCATTTCCACATCAAGAAAAGAAATATCAAAAGTACTTTGCACTTCCAGCATTTCTTCCCCTGTTGCAAAAGTCATAATTTCTGCGTCCTGTATCTGCTCTTTTACCAGTGAAACAATATGCTCCCTTGCCGCTTTATCATCATCACAAACCGCTATTTTCATAGATTTAACAATTTCCTTTCGCTTTTTTGAAATATACAGGCAAAAGCCTTATCGTTTTTATATCGGCTTTTTATTTTTCTGTATTGTTGGAATGGGTGTCAAATACGGAATTTTGGGTGTGAAATTTATTATTATTTAACTATTTCATCCCAATGCTAAACCACCATTTGAAATATTAGGATTGTTGGTCTTCGCATCCCCTGCTGTCACAATTAGCACGGTCTCATTTGGCGGCAAGTTCCACCGTTGCGCTGGATATGTCAAATTCCTGAATCCTTTCCTCCATCCCATATTCCCTGAAATATGCCTTTACCTTTTCTATTGCCATTGCTCTCCTCCTATATCCCCTGCCACAGCAGCATACTGTCCCGAAACACAGCATCTGCTTTCCATGTATCTTTTAACCATGAGAGGTAAGAATGTATTGTATTGCCCACTAACACATACTGTTCAAAATTCATGGCAAGTCCACATCCTTTGAACATTTCTCACTAATCTGTTTCAGCTTATACATTTTACTAATCCTCCTGCTTTTTGGAAGATTTCTTCTCCTTTAATTATCTGGATAAAAAATCACGTTGTAAACATTACACACTTCATCTGAAACATTATGGTATTTATGGGAAATATCTGCCCCAAACCGTATGGACTGCCTTTCCTGCAAAAACACTTCATTCCCACCTATTACCATTTTTAAATTCCCCTGCACCGGCAAAATATATTCCTCCACGCCCGCCACATGGGGAAGGGAATAATGCGTTACCTTTGCATCAAACTCAATATAAAAAACTTCCAGATTCCTTGACGGATCAAAAGGAAATAACGGGTACGCCCTTATTCCTCAATCTTCCTCTGTAATCATTTCTTTTTCCGAAAGCCCAGCAACCGTATACTCTGTTTCCGGCTGCCTGCCCCCAACACCTTTCATTCGGTGCGGGCAGGCAAGAAGCAATGCCACAAATCCCATGACAAAGCGGAAAAACAGAATTTCCACTGGCCTGAAATCCACGAGCAGAACTTTGGTGGATATGAATGTTGTCCCCCATATGATGATAGTGAACAGCGCCGCCAGATGTCCAGCTGATCTCCTATTCCCCATGCTGCCCACCGTCCCCGTCTTTTTTCGGGAATATTTCGCAGTAAGTACCCGGCGCAAGCCCTATGAACTGATTAAAATAATTTGTAAAATGGCTCTGGTCTGAAAATCCCGGAAGCTCCCGTTTCCCCGTGACCTCCTCTGCCAGATCAAGCATGACTTCCTTTGAAATGTTAAATCCCCGGTAATCAAACGTCCCTTCATCACTCTGTACGCAGGCATGGCTGTCACCCGGATTGAAAAGCACGATGCATCTTTCATCTATGGCATATTTCCTGTCACGGCAGAAAAGCACCCGCTCCCCGCTCTCCACAAACCCTATGACATAATGCTCATGGAAATGGCTTGGAAAAGGCTGTACTATCCCATCAAAGCGGTATGCCTCCATCCTCAATTCATCATTATATACCACTGTCTTTATTTCTTTCTTCATATGGATTACCTCCTTGTCAATAGCCATTTTACCTCTTATTTTTTCCTGCGTCTTGTAAAATATCTTCATTTTTCAGATTTACCGGGTTTATTTCCAGTTGGGATTATCTAATAAAAAGAAACGGTTTTATGTGCATTGGGAGATTTTGTTTGATTTCTATATTTTAGAAATAAAGAAATTCATGAATTACCTGAAAATTAAAAAAGAGCCATTGCACATATCCAGTAAATGATGCCTGGTTACACCTGTTCAGCCTACGGAGCGGATATAGGCATTCTGTTTTGGCTTCAGATCATCCATTGTCATTTCATTGTCACCTCTTTTTCACTGTTCACGAATATGCTCTGCCCCTTTTTCAATCACCATCTCCACATGCTCGTCCGCTAAAGCATAAAATATCATTTTTCCATCCCTGCGCCGTTTAACCAGTTTATTTGATTTCAGCAAATTTAACTGGTGTGACACCGCAGACGGGGTCATTCCAAGCTGCTCTGCCAGAACGCTGACATTTGCATCCTGCTCCATTAAAAGAAGCAGGATACGGATACGGGCAGGGTTTCCCAGCATCTTGAAAAATTCAGTTAAAACGTACAGATTGCTTTCTCTCAACCCTGCATAAAGTTGACTGTCCTGATATCTGGCCAAAGGAACCCCTCCTTCCTTACAGTTTTTTCACAAACAGACAACGGATTGCGTTCAGCACAGCAAGAATCATAACACCTACATCTGCAAAAATCGCCAGATACATATTTGCAATACCAACAGCTCCTAATGCAAGACAAGCAAATTTCACAACAAGTGCCATCGTAATATTCTGGTACACAATCCTCAGACACTTCCTTGAAATCTTGATTGCTTTTGCAATCTTAACCGGATCGTCATCCATCAGAACAATATCCGCTGCTTCGATTGCCGCATCGGAACCCATCGCCCCCATAGCGATACCAATATCCGCTCTGGAAAGCACAGGAGCGTCATTGATACCATCACCCACAAATGCCAGCTTTGCCTTGCCCAACTTAACCCGTAGAAGTTCTTCCACTTTTTCAACCTTATCTGCTGGCAAAAGTCCGCTGTAAACTTCATCAATCCCAAGTGATGCAGCAACCTGATTTGCCACTTTCTTTGCATCTCCGGTCAGCATAACGGTCTTATCTACTCCCGCTTTCTTCAATTCCGCAATAGCCGCCTTAGAATGAGGTTTAATAATATCAGAAATCACGATATGCCCTGCATATTTCCCATTAATTGCCATGTGGATAATTGTTCCGGTCTGGTGACAGTCCTGATAAGGAATATTTAAATGCTTCATCAGTTTATCGTTCCCAGCTGCAACCTCCATGCCGTCTACTTTTGCAGTCACACCGTTTCCACTGGTTTCCTGTATATCCGATACACGGGTTCTGTCAATCTCTTTCCCGTATGCCCGTTGTAAGCTCTTGCTGATGGGATGGGAGGATGCACTCTCTGCAAACGCCGCATACTCCAACAGTTTTTCATTCTCTATGGTAGAATGATGAATCCCATTTACTTCAAAAACACCTTTTGTCATGGTTCCGGTTTTGTCAAAAACAACATATTTTGTCTGGGAAAGGATTTCCAGATAATTGGAGCCTTTCACCAAAACACCCTCCTTGCTTGCTCCTCCGATACCTGCAAAGAAACTTAAAGGAATACTGATAACAAGTGCACAAGGGCAGCTGATAACAAGGAATGTCAATGCACGGTAAATCCAGACACCCCAACCGGCAGACAGCCCCATAAAAAGCATACGGACAACAGGAGGAAGGAATGCCAGTGCCAATGCTGCATAGCAGACAGCCGGAGTATATATTTTTGCAAACTTCGAGATAAAATCCTCTGATTTTGATTTGCGGGAACTTGCGTTTTCCACTAAATCTAAAATCTTAGAGACCGTGGATTCCCCAAACTCCTTGGTGGTCTGTATCTTCAATACGCCTGTCATGCTGATACAGCCACTGATTACTTCATCGCCAGCCTTTGCCTCCCTCGGAAGACTTTCCCCAGTCAATGCACTGGTATTTAGACTGGAAGCACCACAAGCGATAATCCCGTCAATTGGCACTTTCTCTCCCGGCTGAACAACAATTACGCTGCCAATCCCTACTTCATCCGGGTCTACCTGCTCTAACTTTCCATTCCTCTCAACATTTGCATAATCAGGACGAATGTCCATCAGGTTGCTGATATTCCGGCGGCTCTTACCAACCGCATAACCCTGAAACCACTCCCCAATCTGGTAAAATAGCATAACGGCAATGGCTTCCAGATATTCTCCATTCTCATAAATAGCCAGAGCCATTGCTCCAATCGTAGCCACTGCCATCAGAAAGCTCTCGTCAAATACCTGACGGTTTTTAATGCCCTTTGCAGCTTTCCTCAGAATGTCATATCCAATAATCATATAGTCAACCAGATAGCATCCAAAACGAAGCCATCTTCCTGCGGACGGGAATAAATACCCATCAGCCGTATCAAATATCTCTGCGGAAATAAATTGGAGTGCCAGTAAGATTCCGGCACTGATTAAAATCCGGACCATCATAATCCGCTGCTTTTTTGTCATGCCATCTTTCCGGCTGCCCACAAAAATAAGAAGAACAGCAGCCATTATGACAACCACTGTAAGCAGTATGCTGATCACTAATTCCTGCATAGTAAAACTCCTTTCAAAATATGCTTAATTGTTTAATTGTTATTGGTAAAAATGACACCCCTATACGCAAGGCTGTAACTCTGCCTAATGTGCAGTATAAATTGCAGCGGTGCATTTTAAGGGTGTCATTCCATCACTGGCTGCTGCCGCTTAAAGGAAAATTTCGCAGTCAGGCTCCACTTTCTTGCAGGCATCCAGCACGTTCTTCATAACATCCTCTGGCTTCTGCCCCTCGTCAAATTCCACGATCATCTTCTGTGTCATAAAATTTACGGTTGCGCTCTGTACGCCGGTGGTCTTGCGGGCTGCATCCTCCATCAGATTTGCACAATTGGCACAGTCTACCTCAATCTTGTAAGTCTTTTTCATTGGAAAAGTCCTCCTTGCTATTTTCTATTTTTTTAAATTTAATGATTAAGTACTTGTTTAATCATTATAGCCGTAGTATAATACAGAAAAAAGCACACGTCAATATCCCTAAAGCATTCCCTCCCAAATGGGCGAAAAGTATTTCCGTTTGGGCGAAATGCAGGCGGACAGACGAATAAGATATGATAAGAAAGGAAAAACAATATGGACAATATGAAATTGCCACACCAACATGGAGAAGGACCGCAGACAGCACTGATACAGAAACAATTAGACCGTGTAGATTATTTCCAAACCGTAGCTGAAGTTTTCAAACAACTTGGCGATACCACCAGAATCCGGATTTTCTGGCTCCTATGCCATCAGGAGGAATGTGTCCTCAATATTTCAGCCATGCTTCATATGTCAAGCCCGGCAGTTTCACATCATCTCAGACCATTGAAAAATAGCGGTCTGATTCTTTGCCGGCGTGAAGGAAAAGAAGTTTACTATCGTGCCGCAGATACGTCACAGGGACGTCTGCTGCATCAGATGATTGAGCAGGTTATGGAAATCACCTGTCCTGAATTATGAGGTCTGCCCTATGAATGAGGAATTGAAAAAAATACAAAAAAATATGGAGAAATTTCATCAAGAGGTATCACCAGCTCTCATTCCGCTTTATCCTGGTATAAATTTATGTTATCTGACATTTTCAACGAATTCTTTTTCTGTACACCATAAAGCCATGCCACACATCATTCAGATTAACTACTGCAAAGCCGGGCAGATTGTGTGGGAAATGAAATGCGGAAACCGCATTTATCTGAATCCAGGCAGTTTTTCCCTTCATACCATGAAAACCTGTATGGATTCTGTGCTTACCTTTCCAAATGATATCTACCAAGGGCTTTCCATCTATATTGATTTACAGGAAGTGTCCAGTAATCCGCCTGAATTGTTAAACGGCAGCACTATCTCCGAAACGATATTGCCAAAAATATTTCGCAAGAATGACGCTCCTGTTTTTCTTGCAGGAAATGAACAGACAGAAAGCATTTTTTCAGCTTTTTTTAACCAGCCAGAAGAATTAAAACTACCTTATCAGAAAATAAAGACGCTGGAGCTGCTTCTTTATCTTAGCAAAACAGAACTTACTTCCACCCAGCGGTTATCCGGATATAAGACTGAGCAGATCTGCGTTGTCCGGGAAATCCACGACCAGCTCACCAGGCATATGGAGCAACGGATCACGATAGAAGAACTATCCAAAAAATATCTGATTAACCCGACCACTTTAAAAACCGCATTCAAGTCCATTTACGGAACTTCCATTGCCGCCCACATCAAAGAGCACCGCATGGAGCAGGCTGCAAAAATGTTGAAAGAAACCGGTAAAAGCATTGCGGAGATTGCACGGGCTGTTGGCTATGACAGCCAAAGCAAATTTACTGCGGCATTTAAGACATATTTTAAAGTACTGCCGAAAGAATACCGCAAAAAATTCCCATCTTGACAATTAGTACGGTTATAGACTATAATACAATTGGTACAGAACTGTACTAATTGTATTTGTGTTTGAGGAGGCAAGCTATGATAAGCAACACCATTCTTATGGAACAGCTAAACCAATATTACGATGCATGGCTGCAGTATAACAATGTATACGAAGAATGGGCAAAAGCACATGGACTGTCCGTCAACTGCCTGTTAGTATTGTGCGCAATTTGTGATAGCGGGGACGGCTGCACACAAAAAAAAATCAGCCAGCAGTGGCTCATACCCAAACAGACAATCAACATGGTCTCCAAGGATTTGCAGCGCAAAGGGTTCGTAGAACTTTCCCCGCTGCCGGAGGATAAGAGAAATAAAGTCATCCGGTTTACAAAGGAAGGAAAAGAATACGCAGATACCATTGTGAACGCACTGCGGAAGGCAGAACTGTCTGTCATAGAGGAAATCGGCGTGGAACATATGCAGCAGCTAAACAAAAATATGGCTTTATTTGCGAAGCTTTTCAGCAAAGCAGGAGGCATAAATGACAATGAAACAAACCCGTAATATCAGGATTTTCTTTCAATATGTTATCCCGTCCGTATTGTCTTTTGCCCTGTCGGGAGTTTATGCAATTGTGGACGGTTTTTTTATCGGGAACAGTATAGGTGATCTGGGGCTTTCAGCCGTCAATGTCGCTTATCCAGTTGTTGGCGTAATCCAGGCACTCGGCACAGGAATCGGAATGGGCGGTGCGATTTACTATTCCATTTATAAGGCAGAGAAAAAAGAAGAACAGGCAAAAAATTTTATAGCCGGCGCATTGTGGGTACTGATGATTTCAAGCGTCCTTGTGACAATACTGGCTTTCCTTTTGAATGGCACGCTGTTAAGATTATTAGGCGCAGGTGGCGGACTGCTTGCATTGGGAGAAGAATATATTGCTGTTATCGCTCTGGGAGCTTCCACGCAGGTGATTGGCACAGGGCTGGTGCCTTTCATCCGCAACCAGGGCGGCTCCTTTTACGCAATGGTTTCCATGATTGCAGGCTTTATTAGCAATATCATTCTGGATTACCTGTTCGTATGGATATTGGGGCAGGGGATTCCGGGTGCGGCATGGGCTACGGTCATCGGGCAAGGGGTTACCATGCTGACTGCGCTTGCATGGTTGCTGTGCAAAAAGCAGTTTACATTGCACATTCCTTTTTCCAAATTTGGAAAAGTGGCTGTGTCCATACTGAAAATCGGGATTGCCCCCTTTGGGCTTACGATGTCCCCTAACATTTCACTGACTATCATAAACCGTTTTTCTGTGGCCTATGGCGGGGAGCAGGCAGTCGCTGTTTATGCCTGTATCGCTTATGCGATCTGCATCGTTTATCTGATATTGCAGGGAGTAGGCGATGGAAGCCAGCCGCTGCTCAGCCGGTATTATGGCGAGGGAAATTTTGACAGGCTGAAAAGTACAAGAAAACTAGCGTATGTATTTGCCTTGTTCCTGTCCCTGGTTAGCTGTATTATCATGTATTTGACAAAGGGAAGCCTCGGCGTATTATTCGGGGCATCGGATGTCGTAAATACGGAAATTGCAAAAATAATGCCTGTCTTTTTGGTTTCCGTGCCCTTTGTTGCGGTTCTCCGTATCACAACCGCAAGTTTTTACGCAACAGAAAAAAGTGTATTCTCCTATGTCCTGACTTTTATGGAGCCGCTGCTTATGTTTGTGCTTATGCTTATTCTGCCACCTTTGTCCGGCGGGCAGATCATGATCTGGTGGAGCACGGTTTTTGCACGGATTCTATCGGCGGTGTCAGCAGTTCTCCTGAAGCAGTATGTGGATAAAAAAGGAATGCCATAAAATCAACTGCAGTTTCTGCCCATCCGGATAAACAGGAACACTATTTTACCATTAAAATCCTTTGCTTTCACGAATGGCAGAACCGCCAAAACCATCGTATACTACCACCATACACGTCCAAGTAACCATCATCTATTTTTTTCAATATCCTGCCAATTAGCGTTGTGCAGGATTTCTGCATTTTCTCCTGTAAGGGATTTACCGGCTTCTTCATCTCCCTGTAGCTGGTACAGCATCCACGCCGTCATATATCCGTCGGTCTTCATCTGTATTTCTGCGTGTTCCGCACCGGCAACCCTTGCCCGGAGTTTAAACACACTATCTGGCATGGCATTGTAATTCTCAACCAGCGATGAAAGTGGTGCAACTCCAAGCCACTCTGTGGCTGCGTCCGTTGCACCAGTATCGTCAGATGTTCCGGTAGCAGCAGTCATAAACCATGGAATAGATACATTTGAGGCATCATAGCCACCCCACATCTGCGCAAGATAAGAATGAGCTACACTGCCTGTAAAAATTGCTTTGTAAAGACCACTGTTCTCACATTCTGTTACCGCTCTGACCGCACCCACACCGCCTTGTGAATATCCGGCAATTCCAATATTCTGGGTGTCAATTTTTTCATAAAACAAATTGCCGGGATTTTGATTCTGCTCCAACATATAGTCCAAAGTCTGTGAAGTTGATATTCCTGTTCCCGCCTGTCTGTCATCATTACCAACTACAACAAATCCCCATGAAGCAAGCCTTTCAAAGTATGGTTCGTAGTTTAATGCTGCCGTATTGCTGCCATTCACGACAACAATCAACGGATACCTGTTCTGCCTGTTCTCCATTTCAGAGGGATACCAGATACGGATATTCCCTATCGTCTTATCCCCGGATTTGACTACCATGCCAGATACTTCATAATCTCCAAGTCCCGCATACTTTTTCTCTAATTCCAAATCCGGCTGAAACTGTGTGTAATAATCTTTCTCAAGCCAGGGCTTTTGAGAATCAATGTAGTTTTTTATCAACAGGAAACCCACTACAAGTACAATTAAAATAATGATTCCAAAAATCACAATTCCCACTATTTTCAAGATTTTTTTCATTAATCAATTTTCCTCCGCTTGACAGAATAATTCGCTTTCGCTATAATATTTCCGGAACAAGTGTCATAATACAATACACTTGTTTCACATAGGCAATATTATAATGACGGTCAAACTAAGTGTCAATGTGAATCAGGCAAAAAGCTGCTGCCATTATGCTATGCGGTACAGAAAGGGGGATTTTGTTCCACTATGAAGAAAAATCAAACGGCATTTATGAAACTATGCCTTGCGGACGCACTAATCAAGCTAATGAAAACCCAGGACTTTGATACAATTAATGTAAACTCGGTTTGCAGGGAAGCCGGTATCGGCAGGACTACTTTTTACAGGTATTTTGAAAACAAAAACAGCAAAGAGGAAATGCTTCTTTTTAAGATAAAATACGAGTGGGAGCAGTATTCTGACAGGCACGAAGATGACGGACATGGAAAGAAGCCTGATCTGACAGAATTTATATATGACAGCAGGAATCTGTTTTCGATGCTCTATCAGAATCATCTTATTTCTGTCATTATGCGTGCACTTGAGGATTTGATACCGTCAGGGGAAACATACGATAAACAGGCTTCGTATCTTATGTCCTTTTTTATCTATGGATACTTTGGAATCATTTATCAGTGGATAAAATATGACTTTGATGAAACGCCTAAACAGATACAAAAGCATATTAACGATACTATCGCCTTAGCTCAAAACTCATAAAAACAGGCAAGGCATATTCATCTCCACGGTCAAAATATGCTCCCCTAGTCATTCTTTCTCCGGAAAATTATCCATAGTCTCTTTTAGCTGCTTTCTATATGGAATAAACAAAACCAGCGCCATCCCCATTGCGAGGCTGTCCGCAACCGGAGTTGCCCATGGTATGCCGTCTGCGCCAGCCACCGCATTTATAAGGAACATAAACGGAACATCCAGCCCCCATTACGCAGCAATGACAGAATCATCGGTCTCGTTTTCTGCCTGGTAACCTGAAAAACAGATATAATCATCATCGTTACTGAAACTGCCGGACAAGTAATACAGATAATCCTAAGAAAATGCTGGCCGTATGCAACCGTCTCCGTATCGTCAATAAATCCCTTTACCATCGGAACTGTGCACACAAACAGCAATACTGCCCCTGTAAGGGCAACCGCCACACTATATATAAATGCCATTTTAATCACGGAACGTATACGCTTCCATTTGTTTGCGGCGTAGTTATTTCATAAACAGGACAGTTTACCGTTTCCTTTTTCCCAGCAATAAAACATTCTGCCATGAATTGCTGCTGTTCTGGTATTGTCCAGATTATAAGCCATAAAAGGACTTCTGTTTCTGCATATTTTGTACTTCCTGCCTTTAAAGTGGTAATGGAAAAATTTTGTTTAAAGCGTTTAAATTTCCTTTTACACCAGTACCATAGCCCACAAACCCCGTAAAATAAAGAAAAACCTGTAAATTATACACTTACAGGCTTTCAATGGGTTGGGCTGTTTAATTATAAACAGTAGCAGTCTGTAGGGGAATCGAACCCCTGTTTTCGCCGTGAGAGGGCGACGTCTTAGCCGCTTGACCAACAGACCATTTATTCAATTATTTAACAGCTCTCCGAACTGACAAAAACTATTGTACACTATCTTATAACAAAATGCAAGCTTTTTTTTAATTTTCTTCAATTAGTATATTTTGTCAATAGTGTTGCGACAACTTTTTGAAAAAAATTTTATGCCAATTTTCTTATTTCCTCTTCAAATAACTCCGCTGATGTCCTGTATTCAAAAATCCCCCTCGGATAGTTGTTTATCCATTCTTCAATAAATGCTATCTCTTCATCTGTCCTATCGTCAAAATCTACCCCTTTCGGTATGTGCCTACGGATAAGCCTATTGTTATTTTCATTTGTTCCACGTTCCCAACTACTGTATGGGTGACAATAAAAAACAAAGGTTCGTTTTTCCTCTCTCAATACAGATTTTTCCATACCTTCATAATCCGCAAATTCTACCCCATTATCTACGGTTATGCTTCTGAATATGCTATAAAACATATCGCCCCATTTCCTCTCCAGTCTGTCCAGTGCTTCCACAACGGAAGCTGCCGTTTGGTCTTTCAACTTAACAACAATTTCATCACGGGTCTTTCTTTCTGTCAGCACAAGCATACAGGACTTTGTAACACCACGTTGCCCCTTTACTGTATCCATTTCCCAATGTCCGAATATTTCCCGGCTCTCTACCTCTTCTGGTCTGTTTTCGATACTTTCCCCCGCACTTGCCCTTTTCTGTACTTTGACTTTCTTATTATGCTTTTTCTTTTTACTTTTAATAGGTAAGTCTTTGTTTGTCAGCTTCAAAAATATTCCATTGTCTATATATCTGTAAAGCGTCCTTACGCTAATTGTTGTCTTAAACTCAATGCCCGACTTTTCAACCTCTGCCAGTGCTGCCTCCGGGCTAAACTTATCATTTACTATTTTATTTTCTATATACTCTGCCAATTCCCTGTCATTCCCTATTTTTAATGCCCGGCCCTTTCCCTCTTGTGCGTAATCATGTGCTTTCTGTCCTAAATCGCTGCTATATCGTTCCTCTTCCGTATAATCTGAATTTCTGTGTATGTATTTCCCTTTGTCGTATTCCCTGTATATGTTGCTCCTGTGGAAATGTAATTGCTCTGCCACTTCTGCCTTTGAATGTCCGGCATTTAATAAAGCCTCCATTTTTATCCTGTCATTATGTGTCATTTGCTTAAACTTTCTCATAATCGCACCTCTAAACAACAAAAGGCAGCAAGGTTTTATGCCCTGCTGCCCTGTCTTACCTTTTTTAGTCCTCTTCGGTCACTTTTTCTACATCGCCATTATCTATATATACGATATAGTCAACCAAGTGCATACCGCTAAACATTATTTTTGCGTCATGCTCTTCTCCGTCCACATACTCATATTCTGATACATATAGATTCCCGGCAACCTTGCTAATGCTTGTGCTGGTCTTTGTCGTGAGGTTAATAACCGCTAAAATAGTATCGTCAGAATCAAAGTGATTTTCATAGCATGATAAGGCATATTCCGTAACATCAAAATTATTTTCTGCTAATACCAAACATTTCCACCTTTCCGTAACATCATTTCTTACGGTGTCATAATTGGTTGAATATATCTCCGTTATGTCCTTGTTGCTTATGCCTACTATATTATCCCCTGTCCTGTGTTCTACTGTTTCCTCGGTCTGCTTTTCCGTTTCCGGCTGTTCTGTTTCCTTGTCCTTTTCCTCTGTTTCCGGGGTTTCTAAATTAGCAGTACCCCCCCCCCCGAACTTTTGTTCGTTTTCGGTGTTCTGTGCTACCTGTTCCGTTGCCTGTCCTGTTTCCTGTGAATCGTCCTTGCTGTTGTTTGCCAAT
>VSNJ01000087.1:16108-16772 GCA_009774235.1 Lachnospiraceae bacterium | reverse complement strand
TGCTTCTTCAGCATAAATATACAATTCTTCCGATATAATATCTGAATCATCATTAGCTTGTATAATTGATCTTGCATCTTCTGCAGACAAAGAAGGGGTTGTTTCTATATGTATATCTGGCAAATAATGTCCATTTAATGTTTGAATCGTTCCTTCTTTGTCTGTAGAAACAATTAACTGATAACCATACACAGGAATATTATGATATACTTGTTGTAGTCTGTAAAAATTTGTGTCTATAGCACTTTCAGAGGATACCCCCTTAAATTCCTGTTCAGCATTTTCGAATTGCATAGTGTAGTGTATATCGTTTAATGCTGTGATGGCATCCTCAACACTAGTCACTTTTTTACCAGAAAATGTACCATCTATATAGTTTGGAATACCATTTTCATCAGAATTGCTATATGGTACATCTCCGTTATTCAGCGATGCAATATTCTCGACTTCTTGAATTTTATTCTCATAGGTCGGGTTAACATCTTCTTCTATAAAAATGTTCCAGTGCGCATACAGCGTAATGTTACCCGTAATCGCTGTGTTGAAGTCAAACTTCTGTCCGCCGCTTGTCGCCGTATACCATCCGTCAAAAGTGTAACCATTGCGTGTCGGGTCAGTTGGCTGGGTAGCTAGAGTATTTTTATCCACAGTTTGCGATGCTACG
>VSNJ01000087.1:0-16008 GCA_009774235.1 Lachnospiraceae bacterium | reverse complement strand
AAGTCAAACTTCTGTCCGCCACTTGCCGCAGTATACCATCCACCAAAAGTGTAACCATTGCGTGTCGGGTCAGTTGGCTGGGTAGCTAGAGTATTTTTATCCACAGTTTGCGATGCTACGGAGCTGCCACCATTGCTGTCAAATGTTACGGTGTATGTAGTTGCTGGCACAGGTGGTGGAACAACACCTGAAACTTCGTTCCAATGAGCATACAGCATTAAATTTTCAGTAATGGCAGTGTTGAAGTCAAACTTCTGTCCGCCACTTGCCGCAGTATACCATCCACCAAAAGTGTAACCATTGCGTGTCGGGTCAGTTGGGCGGGTAGCTAAAGTATTTTTATCCACAGTTTGCGATGCTACGGAGCTGCCACCATTGCTGTCAAATGTTACGGTGCATGTAGTTGCTGGCACAGGTGGTGGAACAACACCTGAAACTTCGCTCCAATGAGCATACAGTGTTAAATTTTCAGTAATGGCAGTGTTGAAGTCAAACTTCTGTCCGCCGCTTGCCGCAGTATACCATCCACCAAAAGTATAACCATTACGTGTCGGGTCAGCTGGCTGGGTAACCTGAGCATTTTTTTCCACAGTCTGGGATGCAACTGCACTCCCACCATTGCTGTCGAATGTTACGGTGCAAGTCTGCTTTATATCAGTTGGAGTAGTTGGAGTGTCAGATGTTGGTTTTACTGTTACTTTGCATGACAAACTATAAGTTTTCTTTGCGGTTTTTACTTTTACCTTAATGTTTGCTGTTCCCTTGGCTTTAGTCACTACTTTACCGTTTCTATTTACTGTAGCAACTTTAGGATTATTTGATTGCCAAGTATATTGGGCTTTCTTTGGTTTGTTTTTTACGGAAAGCCTAGCTGTATTTCCTGATTTTAAGGACAGCTTGCTTTTTGATAGCTTGGGTTTCTTGACAGTGACTTTATAAGTTAATTTGGTTGTTTTTGAGCTTTTCTTCACAGAAACAGTTATTTTTGTAGTTCCGCTTTTTAGACCCTTAACCTTGCCCTGTTTCGATACAGTGGCAATACTCTTTTTGGCGGATTTGTATGTAATTTTTGCTCCTTTTGGCGCATTTTTCACCTTTATCTTGGATGTTCCGCTGATTACAATACTAACTGACTTTTTAGCAAGTATAGGTTTTGTAGCTGCTTCAACAGTCAATCCAGTGGTAGGTATCATTGAAATGACCATTAGAAGGGATAATAATAGAGCGGCTAATCTTTTTGGCTTCTTCCTCATAGGCTTCCAATCCTTTCTTCGATGCATAACATATTTGGTTTACGTTAGATACACTCCAATAGTTCCTGACGTGTGGTAAACGCTTACGATTTAACCTAAAAAAATTCTCAAATGCATACACCCCCTTAACAAATAAATGTGATTGTGGATGAGTGGCAAATTGGAATATTTTGCCAGTTAACTGTACATTCAAAGCAGTGATACAGTAGTAAACACAAAATAGCCATTTGCCACACAAGATTTAAAGGATTTGCCTAAAAACTTCTAAACTGTGCAAAATACTAAATGTATAGGAATTATGGTTTACTGAGTTAAGCTTTAGTTGCTTTTGCATGACAAAATATCCATTATTTTTTATTTTACCACACTTTGGAAATAAACACAAACAAAATCAATTCCTTTTCAGGATAACCGCATAAAAAGTTATTACCAATAAAAATGTTTTATAACCTGGTTTTTTAGTTTGATGCTTTATATAATGCTGACTTTATAGCATCTGCTGATAATGCTGACAATATATTTTCCAGTTCTTTTTCACAGTCCCTTGCTATTGTTTTCCTTATTCTTTTCAAGCTCTGGCTGTACAATGTCTGTACAATGCGCAGTATTGCCAGTGCTATCTTCTTTAACATATGCATGTTTTTAGCACATGTTTTTTCTGCTGTTGTATTGTAATCATCCTTAAATGTAAAATCCAGATGCCAGTGGAGCTGGTTTTCTACTCCCCAGTGCCCTCTTACTGCTTTTGAAAAAAGTTCCACATCCACTGGCAGGCTGCTTATGTAATACCTTCTTTCTTCCACTGCCGTGCCATCTGGTTTTTCCAGTTTCTTTTTTACCATACCAAATGTTGCAAGCCATTTCCACTTCTTTTTGTCTTCATACCACTGTGTTTCATCTGTCTGGTAATATTCCCTTGATACTATGCCTCCATGTTCTTTTTCAATTGTTTTTTTATAATGTCCTGGCATTTCTTCCAGCTCCTCCAGTTTTTCTTTTGAAAAATATTCCTGCACTTCTTTATAAAACAAAGGATGGTTTCCTTTTAATGCTGCCACATAATCCCCTTTTCCCCTGATAACTGCCGCAACAGTTTCTTTTTGTGTATTAAGGGCATCCCACGTCACAACTTTCCCTTTTAAATCTATTCTTCCCAGCAGGACTGGCCCTGCTGGGATTTCATTTGTTTTTTCTTTTATAAATTCCTGTCCTATACAAAAACCACAGCCTGATGAATACAAATTTAATGACTGTAATGGTTTTACAGCACCATTATTCCCTTGTATCCTTTTTGAACCCCTGCTTTCCTTACCATCCATACACAGTATTTCCTTTTCCTGGTCCTGTCCCATAACAGCAGCCTGTACATCATTTACCAGCCCCCTTCAAGTGACTGTACAACAGCCTGGTAAAAATATGATGCATCAATGTTCCCTGCCACTATCCTTATGGTATCAGAAGATGGTACACCATTAGGAAATTCCAGGTATTTTTTAAGCCACTTTTCTTTCTGGCGTGCAAAATCTGCTATTTCTTCCCATTCATTGCAGTCTGCAAGAAACCCCAGGATACATATTGAAAGTATATCCTGGAGTTTGTGTTTTATATAAGATGGATGCCTGTAATCTGGTACTTTTGCTGCCTCTTTTGAAAGACACTGGATAAAAATATCATTCCCTGCAATATCTTTTATCCCAATATGGTAATTTTTTAATTTTTCCTGTATATCTCCAATTTTTCCTGCTTTGCGTGCCATAATTCCCTCCTGGTATAATCTTTATTAAAGATTATACCAGGAATATACATTACTGGTAAATAAAGAAAATATTTATTTTTCATTTGGTTTTATAAAATATTTATTTTATGCGGTTATCCTGATTCCGTTGTCCGTCTGTACCTCATGTATTGGAAATGGTGCAAGTTGTACCAGTTTCTCCAGAAAGTCCCTGGAACTGTATGTGCTGTGTTCCTCATACATTTCCCTGTATGTCCATCGGCTGCATTCATCCACTGTTTTATACTGGTAGTATTTTTTCCCATCCACAACACAATACGTTGGCGCATATTTCACATCAATTTGTATTTTCTGGCCTGGGTAATCTGCCCGTTTATACGGTTTCAGTTTCTGTTTCTTTTTCTTCTTTTTTGCAGGTTTCAATTCCCTAAGCCGTGATGCAGTACGCTTAAAACTGCCATAACTCCGTGTATAGCCGTCCTTTTCAACAAGTTCTCAAATTATTTATATCATTTTTTTCTATTAACCGTTATATCATAGACATTCTAAGCCTCACAGAGCAATTTTTATATAGAAACCATTACTATCCACCTAATCCATAAAATTATCCTCATAATACTTCAATACACATTCTGGTAACACTCTGTAATCCTCTTTATAGTCCATCCAAAAAAACATCTTCATTTACTTTTTAATACATTTTGCCTTTTGGGAACTGCTGGAAATTCTTGATATAAATTTAAAGATGAAATATATAAACAGAAAAAAAGAGGAAGATTTTCCTGCTTGCAACAAATACAAGCTTAACTATATATGTAAAGTCTACAGGGCAGCAGACTGCATATAGAAAATTCCATATTTACTGGTAAAACACAAAAATTTAGTTTTCATATCCTCATATAATATAACCAGATACCATTATCAGATTTATAGAACAAGTTCTATGTTAAAACCATATTCCTGCTAATCCTCACAAATGTCCCAGCAGAGCTTTCAGGCAGATGTTTATAAACTTTTTTAAGCCACTTTATATTCTATTCATTAAAATCCTATTCTTTTTATGTTTTTTATTAATTTATAGCAGTTGTATTACATACCAGAATTTTTTTTAAAACAAATACCTTCCATCTAAATAAGGCAGGAAAATAAAAGAAAAACGCAGAAGAAATACCAGTTATTTTTTTCATGCACCCAATATAAGAAAACCCCTCCAGATTAAAGAACATCAGAAAAAGCTGTAAATACCTTTTCCTGATGTTCTTTGAAAACCTGTAATCCTGCCAGCATATATTCATATCTGCAGGCTGTCTGCATACTTATACCTGATAATATCCCCTTGTGCAGTTTCTGTATATGCCTTTTCCTTGTGCATAAATTCCACAATCTCCCTTTTTGTCATTTTCCCAAGCTTCCTGATAACCATATCCAGTATTTCTTTATCCACATAATTAAGTGCAGGATAAGCAGATGCTTCCTGCAGGCTGAAGTGGTATGCATATGTTTCCCCCATATCTACTTCTTCGCAAGGAACCCCTTTCAGGTTTATAATTGAACCATGCCCTACCGGGACTGCCCCCATAGGCAGGGCCTGGTATGCAAGGCCTGTTATTGCGCTGCCCCTCCTTTTATAAGAAAGCTGGTCTGAATACCACATCAGTTTCATCAGTTTTACCTTATACAGGCTGGTCACTTTGTCTGCAGCAGCAAAATACCGTATTACATCCACAACTTTATCCAAAGAAAGTGCAGTATTCCCCTGGAGCATGCTGTTACCCTGGATTTTTGCATACCTTGCTTCAATCGCCCTTCTCAGGTAACTGTCCTGGTTATCTTCATAAAGGGCTGCAGCTGTTTCAAAATATTTATGGTAAGATTCCACCAAAAGGCTGTCTTCTGCACCTTTTAGCAGGTCCAGAAACCATCCAGGGTCATGTCCGATTTTTTTCAATATAGTGTCATGTGCCTTATCCTGTACCTGGTACCCCTCATACCTGGTTATAGTCTTGCCTCCCCATCCCAGAAGGGTACAGAGGTCTTTCTGGCTGATGCCATACTTCCTGCGGATAGCAACAATTTCCCCAGAAGTAAGAAGCCCCTGTGATTTCCTGTAAGCATCCCTGACAGCAACAGCATTCCGGCCTGCCTGTTCTTCATCCATATATAATTCTTCTGCTTCATCACAATAAAAATATACCGCTTCATACTCCACTGGTACATCCTTAAAACTGGCCCGTTCTATTACACGGACTGTTTTCACCTCATGTTCTTCCATGCAGCAGGTACACAGACATTTCCTGCTGTAAACCACTTCCATATCCATGAAAACACCCCCTTTCAGTCCTTCCTGTATGGGAACATCACTGGTGTAAATGCCCTTTCTGCAAAATGGAAAGACATCACAAAAGCTGCTGAGTACCCATACATGCCAAGCAGTTCCACCCTGATTTTGATATATACATCATCCCTGCCATTGTAAACTTTCCCAAATTCCCTCATCTCACTTCTTTTTGGAAACCTGGTGTCTGTAACTGTCCTTATATATTCTTCTTCAGTGAGGGTCATTAGTTCCCTTTTCAAGGCATCCACCGGATTTTCATCTGGGAATAATTTATCCATTGTATACTGGTTGGTAAATTTTTCATCCCTCTGCCTGTCAACCAGCCTGTGTACCTGGAAATTTATCTTTGCACCATTACTAAGTGCATACTTCAAATTTTGTATATAGGATTTTACTTCTAACCTGCTTTCAATCCGCTCTCTTGTTTCTTCTGCCAATCCAGTCTCCTTTGTTGTAGTATCAACTGATACTTTTATAATATTCCAAAACCCTTCTTATGTCAACCAGAAATACTATTACAAGTATAACCTTCCTGTCCTAGCCCACACCCTGCCTGTAATTTTTCTTTATTTTTTCCTGTTCCTCTGGCTTCGCAACCCGCCATATTTTGCAGACTGTCCTCTCTGCCTCTTCCCATGTAATGCCACCCTGGAGCAGTTTTTCATCAATTCTCTCCATTTCTTTCCATGCATCAAAAACAATAATGGAACCCAGCCCTGTATAAGAGCCACTGCTTGTTGTCAATGCCAGGGCATAGTCTGTAATTTCTTTTTTGTCTTTTGCATTAAAATATTTCGGTATATAATTATTTTTCTTATAAAACTCTATATACTGCCTTGTCACATAACTTTTATTTTTGTTATCCCCCTTTTCCAAATGGTCTGGATCAAACTCCATGATTATATATCCGTTGGAAATATATCCACCATTATCTTCCAATGTGCCAACATTTGCACTGTTTTCCTCCTGCAGTTCCCTGATAAACTCTACCAGCGTACCAATTTCAGCCGTCTGCTCTGTATAGTATCCAAAATAGGATGAACTTTTCCCAGATTCCATATGTTTTTTGTAGTAAATATCAGAAAAAACCATATGATAACTATATTTCTTACTATCTGAACAAAGCTTTTCACCATAACCATATTCCACAGCTATAAGCCTGCTTCCATCTGGAAAATCATACTTATAATATGCTGCATGGATATTCTGGTCTACATACCACAGCCCCCAGTCCTCCACATTTTCTAACCACTCCATGCGGTCTTCATCATTTTTAAGCCCTAGCAGGACTGCCTGTATATATACTTTGGAAATACTATCTACATGCGGCACCGCATGAAACTCATCCTGTTCTGTATGTCCCGATAATTGCTCCGTCCTGGATTTTTGTAATTTCCTGTCTTTTCTCTTAAACTCCCGGATTTCCCTTACTGTCATGTCTGGTGTAACTTCCTTCCTCTTATCTGCACCAACATTCAGCATCTCTGTCAGCTGCGACAATGAATAACCCTGGTATCTGGCATCAAGCTCCGGTGAACTGCCATTTTCTGAAAACTCAGTGCAGATGTTTATAAACCTTGTTGCTGTTGGCTGGGAAATATTAAACTTTTCTTTTGCAAATTCATATATGTTTTTATACCCTTCCTTTTGATACCAGCTGTTATCTTTTATCTGCTTCAAATGCCATCCAATCCTGACAAATGACTTTTTTATATTTTTCAGTTCTGTCCTTATAATATCCACTGATTTTCCATATCCTGTATCACATACACCTATACTGCATGGAATTGCTACTGTCCCAGACTGGCCTTCCAAATAAATATTGTTTCCCATATTAAAATTCCTCCTCCTGTTGTTATACTGTTTCCATATACATCTGGTTACAAATTCCTGGAACATCTGTTTTTCCATTCATCCTTTCATCTGTACACACAAATGACGGGTCTTTCACAAGCTTGTATAAATGTTCCCCCAGCAGCTGCACGCAGTTTGTGACAATCCCATTCCCCGCCTGCCTGCAGAGCTGGCTGTTTGCTATTCCCAGTCCCCTGCATTTATCTGCATCTTCTGGTGTAAGCCCCATAAGCTGGAAGCACTGCGTTGGTGTAAGCCTTTGTGCTGAATAATGTTTCTTTTTTGTTTTTTCATTTACTGGAATATCTTGTACAACAGGCAATGCCATGCCAGAAGGTACACCGTCCCCAGCCAGTGTATCCAGAAGTGCAACCAGCCTTTTATCATGGATGGGATGGCTTATGTCTGAGCCTGGGCTTAGTATATCCCCAACTTTCATACTGCACTCAAATGATACCGGAAAAGTATACCTGCCAAGCCCGGTTTCTTCCCTGATACAGACAATAAATACCCTTTCCCTTGTCTGGGGTATGCCACAGTTTTTTGCATTTATTACATTCCAGTATGTTTTATAGCCAAGCCTGTGCAAGGCAGCCAATATTTTTTCAAAATCCTGCTTGAATTTGCCTATTAAATCTTTTACATTTTCAAACAGGATGTATTCCGGCTGTGTATCATCCTGTACTGCCCTTTCCAGCAGACGCATGACCTGCCACACAAGCGAACTCCTTGTGCCAGAGCTTTCTTCCAGTCCCTTTCCTTTCCCTGCACATGAGATATCAGTACATGGAAAACTGCATGACCAGAAATCCGCCATGGGCAGAGCTTCAATCCTGCTGATATCACCAAGGTTATGGCACAGGCGGTTTGCAAGCCAGTGCTTCCTGGTTTCGTACTCTTTGTCTTTCCTGTTTCTGTTCCAGTTATAAGCTTTTCCTTTCTCTGGATTAAACCCGATATTTTTATCAGTAAGTTCCTTTATCATTTCCTCCTCATCTGGATAAAAACTGTAGCTGTTAACCATCTCCTGTGTAAGTCCTTTGTGTACTGCTGCATATCCACAAACTGCCTCCTTATCTATTTCCGAAACTGCAAGTACATCAAGGTCAACCACCCCTGAATTTTCCAGTCCCCTTTCCTGGCAGCCAATACCAGAAAACAGGATGTTTGCTGTAAGCTTTAATTTCTCCATATATACCATGCCCTTTCTGCCGGTTTACCGGCCTCCTGTGTGCCTGTTACAGGGTCATGGTATCAACTTTTTTCATTCCATCCGGTTTTGCAAAAATGGAAAGTATATTTTGTAGCTTTTTGTAACTTTTTATGATATAATTTCTTATATTTACATACATATAGATACAATTTCTATACAAGATTAACCAGGAGATTAGCGGGATGAAAAAGAAACAAAAAAGACCATTGACAGACAAGGATATATATGTCTGCAATAGTTTCAAAGAAAAACGTATAAAATGTGGCATGGACCAGAAGGAATGGGCAGAGGTTATAGGTATAAGCCTTGGCCTGGTCAAAGGTATTGAAGAGCATGTGCGCAGATGCACACCCAGCACAGAAGAAAAAGTAAAGAAATATATGGAACAGTTCTATGCCTCCCCAGACGCACCTGATACCCACAGCCTTGAAGAACGTATACTGCATGATGTGTTTCTGGACCATATGGGCATGATAGGAAAGAAAGAGGCTGCCTATTATGCTGACCCCTGCATAATGTCAATATGTAAAATCTTATCTCTATCAGACAATCTGGGGACAAAGGATGGACAAAAACTGTATTTCCAAAATTTAGCCATACTCCTCAATATGCTCACTATTGCATCTTATGAATCCACTGGTGCTATAACTGATGGACTGGATGTACTGGATATTGCAATAAAATTGCGTGCTGACTTCATAAAAAAACTGGACAAGAACTATAAAACCGCAAGGGAAACTTCTGTACCTAAAAAAGAGGAAACAGAAAAACAGTTAAGCCTTTTTGATGATATAGACAATACATAAGGACTGCTGCAAACACAAGCCGGATTTTGGAAGGGATATTATACTGATACCAGTGTCCAAAGTATCTTGCATATATTTAGGTACAACACTTCCTATAACTCCCTGTATTGTATCATACAAAGAAATACCATTTTTTAACTCAATACACTGCTTTAGAAATTCTTAATTTGATTTTGCAAAAATTTCAATTTCTTCCCAAGTATCCGCATTTGCTAGTTTTGCAAACATTACAATTTTCATAATGGCAAACAGTTTACGCTTTGCTTTTTTTCCTGTTTTTTTGTCCTTAACTAACTCTATTGTTTTTAATATACAGCTATAATGCCAGAATACCAGATACTGGCAAAAGAAAAGATAGAATTGGAGAAAGAGTATTTTTTTATGTATACCCTAAACTTCCATCTTCAGAAGATGACCGCAACAGAACTATAGAATTTAAGAATGCAAGGGATAAGTCTGTTACTGCGGCAGAGTCTTCTGATGAAGAAGTATTTACTGTGGATGAAGAGCAGACAATAGGCAGCACTTATCATATAAGCATTGAAATTGCCGAGGTAAAAAAAGAAGCAGAAGCAGAGCTGTCTTTTACAATAGGTGGCAAAGAGTATATAGTCATTCAACTTGAAAAAAAGAGTAAATAGCGTCATCCAAAGAAGAAAAATTATGAAGAAAATTCCGAAGAAACTTTTTCATATTAGCCCATACCTTTTCAATAGGATTCAATTCCGGGGAATATGGTGGAAGAAATATCAATGTTATATTATTATTTCCAGCAATTTCATCCAGCTGTTTTTTACGGTGAAAAGACGCATTATCCATAACAATAACTGCATCCTCAGGAAGTACAGGCAAAAGAATTTTTTCAAACCATCCCTCAAAAAATTCACCAGTCATTGTAGTATCATACTGCATTGGTGCAATTATTTGTTTTCCGTATTTTGCAGCAACAATATTTGTATGTTTAAATTTTCTTCCCTTTATTTTGCCATAAACCTTCTTACCTCTTTTTGAATAAGCATATTCACGGTATAAATAACTGTTAATTCCTGTTTCATCAATATATACAATATTTTCTTTATTGATATCTGCCGTTTTCCCAAGATATTCCTTTACCTTTTCTTCTTTTTGCTCATAGTAACGCAGTGTCTTTTTTTTCGTGTTATTCCAAGTCTTTTTATTGCTTTCCTTACTGCTTCCATACTGCATCCAAATTCTTCTGCAGTTTCTTTTAAAAAAGCATCTGGGTTTTCTTCTAAAAACAATACCAGCTTTTCCGGATCAATTTTTTTAAACCCTCTTTTTAATGGTTTATTTGATAAATCACCTGTTTCTTTATATTTTTTAACCCACTGGCTTATTGTATTTATTCCTGCACCAAATATTTCACTTGTTTCTTTTAATGTATGTCCTGATTTATAATATTTTACTGCTCTTTCTCTTAAATCTTTACTATAACTCATATTTACATTTTAACATATTTTCTTCCTGATTTAAAGTGGAATTAGTATACAACCAGAATTATAGTGAAACCATATGTAAATCCATGTAAAACCTTTAAGGTAGGAAGCAGGGATTTTAAAAGTAAGTTTGACAAAACCTGCCCGTACAATTTAACAAGACAGAAGAAAGTTATAAGTGGAAAAGCAGTTATAAAGGCAAAGAAAGGCTGGAAAATAAAAAGAATAGAATTAAATGAGGGATTCAGTTCTGGTAAAATTGTAAAAATTAAAAATGGAAAAAATGTAGTTTTAAATCCAGCAGCATTTGATAATGTTGGAGGAAGCTTCAGGGCAATTTTTAAAAATAAGAAATCAACAGAAGAAATATGGTTAGATTTATGGTATAATAATTCAAAGGAAAAAGGAGGAAACCAGAGGTATGATTTTTAAGACTAGGTTATAAAAAAGAGAAACAATAGATTGCAGACTCCGCTAGCAAACCTATTGTTATGAATAAAGGGGAGACAGCCGGATGGTGTAATTAGTTTTGTGTCTTTGAGATTCTATTTACCTATGATTGCCAGCATAGACCATTGCCAGAATTTCCAGTATTTACAAGGATTTGTGGGCTCTGCCCACACCCGGCCTCCGGAATAAGGATAAAAGTCATAGACACAAAAATAAGAACACTACCGACAGCCGGTTATAAACTGCCCTCCCCCTTCTGTTCTTCCATAGCCTCTAAAAATCCTTATACTCCTCTGTACCATCTGACCATTTTATAAAATAATATCCATGTCCTGAACCATCACAGTCATATATCTTTTCTTTAGATATAATTCTTGTTTCTTTATCTTCTGGTTTTTTGGTTTCTTTCATCTTCTGGTCTTTACTTATGTTATTATCTTTTGCATTTATATTGCTGTATTTTTCTTTATTACTGCCAGTTTCTATACCATCTGTACTATTAATATCCTTATTACGTTTGATGGAGATGTCCATTTTTTCTCCTGTTACCTTAGTATCTAATGAAGGTACAACTGTATCTTCATTATTTATTATAATTTCTGCTTCCTCTAATATCTTTCTTACTGTAATGCCTTTCCTTACATCAAGCCTTGTTTCTGTCTGCCCGTCATATATACTGGCTGCTATTTTATTCTCCCTTGATGCCCCACAGCCTGTCATGTATGGTAAAAATACCATACATATAAATATAACTATTCTTTTTTTCATATTTTACCTCATTTCTGCGCTGCCTTTTGCGCATAATACAATGTTTGTGCCACAACGCAGACACAAACTTGCTTTTCCGATTTGTATAATAATTGCCGGAGCATCATTATATACTGGACTGTTTATTTTTAATAATATAAAGATTTAACTGTCTGTAATTTTCCATTATTTTCAATAATAACCTCAAAAAGTGCTTTATCCAGACCAGTTTTTTCCTTTGGAATATAAAGTTTATATCCATAATCCGACTCCTGGGTTGTTACGTGTAATGTATTATAAACTGTCTGTTCATTATTACTGGTAATCCTTATATATATATTTGTATCTTTACTACAAAACTTGTTGTCCAATATTCCTGAAATTTCCAGATAAGACGCATTATTTTCACTTTCCTTTACTTTTAGTGATGTTGCAGAAACTGTATTTTCTATATTTTTTCTTAAATTTACAGCCTTTCCCTCTATTAAAGGTGGTTCTGTTGCAATTTCTTTTATATTGCGTTCTACTTTTTCAAAAACCACTACATCTGGATTATACATCTCCATATACCCTGCTATATTCTGTGGTACTCCCTTTGAAAAATACCCTTTTGAAAATGTATCTGCCATCAATGGCAGAAGCGTATTTCCAAAGGAATCCCTGAACATAAGGAGATTTCCTGAACCCTGGCTGTTTTCTGTTTCAATCCACGCTTCTTCCACACTTTTTGTATCTGTTACATAAGAAAACATATGTTTCTTCTCATAAAAATAATTCCACTCTGGTTCTGCTGTAACAGGATAAAGCATCCTGCCTAAATCACCATATTCTGTTTTTAACCGGACTGCCCATATATCCCTGTAATCTTCATGTTCTATTCCAGCCTGCCCCAAAATAGCATTATATGCAAGCACTGCTCCTTTATTATTCCAATGGGAATCTCTTTTTAAATAAAGAACTTCTTTCTGGTTTTTAAAAAGAGAAAACAAATCACAATAGGAAATATCATACTCTTTTATTTCCTGTTCCAGCATATTAATATTACTAGAACTGTTTATTTTATATTGCAGATAATAAGGCATATTTTCCCCATATAATGTATTCTTGTTAGGAGGTACTGTAAAAATAAACTTTGCACCCTGCTCTTCCACATACTCTTGTAAAAGTGCAAGATTATGTGCTATATTATTTATTCCTCTTTCTGTAATGGTATTTTCCCCAAGATAATCATAAATTGTAGAAGCATAGTAGAGCCAGCCATTGCTTCCAGTTATTACAGGACTGGCATTGGATACTTTAAATATCTTGCTTTGGATCTGGGCATCTGCTGATACCAGTTCCAGACGGAAAGCAAAATGGTCCTGGAAATAATTTCCTAGTTCCTGTAAAAAATTAATATTTAGCCTGCCACTTTCCTTTATAATATCTGGAAAAACTGCCATTTTCCTGTTTTCAGTTGTTTTGTCTGCTGGACAGACTGCCATTCCCACAAATGGCAGAATGCATATAACCATACAATTAATAATAAACATATATCTTAATATATTTTTCATTTGTTTACCCCTTAATAATCCTGTTTTTAGAACCTGAAATATATAAATGGGTTATAAGTCCCACCAGACAAACGGATTATACAAAATACCAGAAGCAAAACAGATAATATGTATAAAGATATCTGTATTGTTATATTTTTCCATTTATTCTGGTTTGTTTTATTACTATTTAAACCATTTATATAATTTACAACCGGCTTTACTGGCGCCATTCCAATTATTCCGGCAAAAAGCATTGTAAGAAACCATGGTGTGAGCTGTCTTAACACAAAACTTATATTTTCCCTTGTATATGAAATGCCTGTAAACATCTGGCTGGTTATATAAAGTCCCTGGCTTATTGTTTCTGCCCGGAACATTACAAAGCCAGTACAGACTACAAGCATTGTATAAATATATGTAATGCACTTTGGAATTTTTTGCAAAACAGTTATACATTCTTCCATCATAGAAAATATACCATGATACAGCCCCCATATAATAAATGTCCAGTCTGCCCCATGCCACAGCCCTGTACAGAAAAATACAATAAATTTATTAATACATGTGCATATTTTTCCTTTTCTGTTACCACCAAGCGGGATATACAGGTACTCCTTAAACCATGCAGACAAAGAGATATGCCATCTGTGCCAGAATTCTTTTATGCTTGTAGCACCATATGGATACCTGAAATTCTCCTGGAAACAAAAACCATACATTTTTCCAAGACCAACAGCCATATCACTGTATCCGCTGAAATCATAATAAATCTGCAACATATATGCTATTGCCCCAATCCATGCTGATAATATATTAATTTCTTCATGGCTGGCACTAAAAACTGCATCTGCTGCCTGTCCCATAGCATTTGCAATTAAAACCTTCTTTCCAAGTCCACAGATAAAACGTCTTATGCCATATACCACATGTTTTATGTCCATATTCCTGTATTCTATAGCTTGTTCAATATCCCTGTATTTTACAATTGGTCCTGCTATTAATTGTGGAAAAAATGAAATATATAATAAAACTTTCCAGAAATTTTTCTGTACTGTTATCTTTCCAGAATACACATCAATTACATAAGATAACGCCTGGAATGTAAAAAATGAAATCCCGATAGGAAGTTTTATATCTAAACCACTATATTTTACACCTGGCAATATTTTCATAAAAAATGACATATATTTAAAAAAGAAAAGCAGTGATATATTCACACTAATGCTAATAAAAAGAAAAATTTTTTTATGCCTTCCACCTGCAATTATTCTTGCAGATATATAATTAAATGCAGCACTAAATACCATAAGCAGGACATAGCCTGGCTCACCATAAGCATAGAACAAAAGACTGGTTATAGTTAAAAGTACATTTTTTAAACGGATTCCTGGCACTATACAATACAGTATAAAAACTACAGGAAAGAAAACACACACAAACTCAAGTGAACTGAATACCATCTATATTCTGCCTTTCTTTCTTAATATTTGTTATATGCTACAATCTTTGTTATTTTGTGTGCTGCTGGATATCTGCTTTTGGCATAAACCCCTTTCAGCCACTTGGCATAATGTGCTTCTGGGTCATAATATCTGCTATTAATTTTTATCCACGCATGGCGTGTATATCCATCCGCAGCCCTGTCCCTTGAACCATGCACCCTGCCACATATAATATATGGTTTATAGCCAATTTCTGATGCAAGGGCAGCAAATGCACATGCATAACTGTAACAATTACCTGTATGTGTTGACAACATATCATATGCTGTCTTTATTTGCCAGCCAGGTGAACTTAAATTCGGGTACTTGCTGGCATAACGGAACTTTCCCCCAGTTATATAAACCCAGCAGGCTTTAAGTTTCTCTTGTTTAGACATTTTCCTGTTTGTAAGGAAATTAACCTTTCTAATAAGCATTATTTTAAGTTTTGAATTAACATTATTCTTTGCTTCCCCTGTTCCAGTAAATGTAATACCCTGGTATTTTGTATCCGTTTTTACTATTCCTTTTTTATTTGCATAATAAAGCTTGCCATTTTTTATCTGCCATCCGCCAGATGCCCTTCCATCTGGTCCTGCACAATAAACTTTATCTCCTGCTGTAACTATAGTTATACTGTCTGATTTTGCAAGTTTCCCATTACTATGGAATATGTAATAACAATTCTTAATTTTATATAATCCAGTTGCCATATAGTTATTTTCAGGCAAAAAATAATATTTACAGCCATCAATTTTCTGCCAGCCTGTTACTAAACACCCATCTTCTCCACAATAATAGGTCTTGTCATCTGTTCCAGCCCAGCCAGAAACACACAAGATTCCGTTTTCATCAAAAAAATAAGCTTTACCATCTATTTCCTGCCTTCCTTGGAGCATAACACCAGTTTCAAATGAAAAATAATATTTCCTGTCATCTATCTCCTGCCAGCCTGTGGCCATCTCTCCTGTTTCTGGTAAAAAATAATACTTTTTGCTTTCTATCTCCTGCCAGCCTGTGGCCATCTCTCCTGTTTCTGGTAAAAAATAATGCTTTTTACTTTCTATCTCCTGCCAGCCTGTGGCCATCTCTCCTGTTTCTGGTAAAAAATAATACTTTTTGCTTTCTATCTCCTGCCA
>VSNJ01000086.1 GCA_009774235.1 Lachnospiraceae bacterium | reverse complement strand
AAATATAATTGCAGATAAAAATAACTTTTTCCGTATATTCCTTATTCTGCTAGTCCAATCCATTGAAAAATACAGAATTGCTAGTATAATTGCGTCCAACCAGCACAAATATATTTAGTAATTTTGAATAAATAATTGTTTCCATTAAAATATTACTATTATTGTATTCTTCATTTATCTGCAACAGCAGGTTACATATATGTTTATGTATATCATGTGGGTTTTCTTTTGTTATCTTAAGGACTGGTGACATAAGGCTTAGAATAGATTCAAATTCCCTTATTGCAGTAAACATTGTAATTTCAGCCTGGAAGATTATACGCCTGCCTTTGCCATGGGCTTTTAGTGAATGGATAACCCCAGGACATATAAATATAATATCTGTAGGGTTTAATGTGATAGTATGTCCTCCAACTACAACGGAGTATATATTTTCTATTGGCATAATAATTTCAACAGGAGTATGCCAGTGGTCTGGATAATCTTCTATTTGTACATTGTTGTACAAACGTAGCCTGGTATCTTTTCTATAATTAACTGTTTCACGTATTCCATTTAAATTTTCTATCATATTAATCCTCCATGTCATACCTTTTACAGCACAAATAGTAATGAAAAATATTTTTTGTACAATATTTTTATTTTAATCTTGTTTAGTATTTAAGGCAAGATATAAAAAGCAATAATTGATAATCCAGTGGCAATAATTAAGAAGATGGCAGTGACAGGTTCTGGTATAGTAATAAATAATAAATATTTTAATAATAAGGAGTGAAGAAATGAGCCAGAAAACAAGAGAGTATGCACATGAACTTGTATCAAAAATGACTATTGAAGAAAAAATGAAACAGATGCTTTATGATTCACCAGCTATCGCAAGACTGGGAATACCTGGATATAACTGGTGGAATGAAGCCCTTCATGGTGTTGCGAGAGCCGGTGTTGCAACTGTTTTTCCACAGGCAATCGGTATGGCAGCGGCTTTTGACCCGGATTTTTTATATAAAGTTGCTGATGTTGTATCAACTGAAGGACGTGCAAAGTTTAATGAATTTTCAAAACGTGGAGACCGTGGAATATATAAAGGCCTGACTTTCTGGGCACCTAATATTAATATATTCAGGGACCCAAGATGGGGACGTGGACATGAAACTTTTGGTGAAGACCCATATCTTTCAGCAGAACTTGGCATAGCATATATAAAGGGCCTGCAGGGTGAAGACCCTGAACATCTTAAATCCGCTGCCTGTGCAAAGCATTTTGCAGTACACAGTGGTCCTGAGGAGCTGCGCCATGAGTTTGATGCAAAGGTATCAGACCATGATTTGTATGATACATATCTTTATGCATTTAGCAGGTGTGTAAGGGAAGCAAAGGTTGAGGCGGTAATGGGTGCCTATAACAGAGTGAACGGCGAACCAGCATGTGGCAGCAGGAGGCTCTTAAAAGAAATATTAAGGGGTGAATGGAAGTTTGAAGGTCATGTGGTATCTGACTGCTGGGCAATAAATGATTTCCACGAACACCATAATGTAACAGATACAGTAGAAGAATCTGCTGCCCTGGCAGTAAAGAATGGCTGTGATTTAAATTGTGGAACGGCATATCTTCATTTAAGTGATGCATACAGCCAGGGTCTTATCAGTGAAGAAGACATAACAACATCAGCAGAACGCCTTATTGAAGCCAGGATACGTCTTGGAATGATGGAAGATTACCCATCCCCATACAGTAATATTTCATACAGTAAAGTAGAATGTAAAGAACATACAGACCTTTCTATTGAAGCAGCAAAAAGAAGCCTTGTTTTATTAAAGAATAAAGATAACATACTCCCACTGGATAAAAATAATATAAAGACAATCGCTGTAATTGGTCCAAATGCCAGTTCCAGGGATGCACTTGTTGGAAATTATACAGGTACATCTTCAAGATATATTACACCACTTGAAGGCATACAGCAGTATCTTGGTGATGATGCAGAAGTACTATATGCGGAGGGATGCCATTTATATAAAAATAAAGTAGAGTTCCTTGCAGAGGAAAAAGACCGTTTTGCAGAAGCTGTTATAGCTGCAGAAAGGTCAGACGCTGTTATAATGTGCCTTGGCCTTGATGCCACAATAGAAGGTGAAGAGGGTGATGCGGGGAATGAGTATGCGAGTGGTGACAAGCCTGGGTTAAAATTGCCAGGTTTACAGCAGGAACTTCTTGAAACAGTTACAGCAACAGGAAAACCTGTAATACTTGTGCTTCTTGCAGGAAGTGCAATAGACCTTTCATGGGCAGACAATAATGTTGATGCAATTATTTGTGCATGGTATCCAGGGGCACGTGGAGGAAAAGCAGTTGCAGAAACAATATTTGGTGAAAATTCACCATCTGGCAGCCTGCCAGTTACATTTTATGCGGACACAAAAGAACTTCCAGATTTCTGTGATTACAGTATGAAAAACCGTACATACCGTTATACAAGATGTAAAGTGTTATATCCGTTTGGATATGGGCTTTCTTATACAGATATATTATACCATGATGCAAGCATAAACTGTACAGAATGTGATGTTAAAGACAGTGTAATTATTAAAACAAAGGTTACTAATAAAGGAAAATATAGTATAAATGAAAGTGTACAGGTTTATATAAAACATATTAATGGTGAAGATTATGAACCAGGTTACCAGTTAAAAGGGATTAACAATATTTTCTTAGAACCTGGCGTAACCATGGAAGTGGAAACCAGGTTAAATGCAAGAGATTTTGCAGTTATTAAACAGGATGGGCAGTGTGCTGCCATTCCAGGCAATTATATTATAAGCATTGGCGGACACCAGCCAGATAAAAGAAGTGAAGAACTTACAGGATGTAAAGCAGAAACATTTGTAATAAAAAGGACAGGAGAAGAAACAGAAATAGAATATTAAACTTATTATATAAGATGCTACATATGAAAGGAAAATTAATATGTTATATGCAGGCGTGGACCTTGGGACATCTTCAGTAAAACTTCTGCTGATGGATGAAAAAGGGAATATACAGAAAATAGTGTCAAGGGATTATCCATTATATTTCCCAGAAGATGGATATTCTGAACAAAATCCAGATGACTGGTGGGACAGCCTTATGGATGGCATGGAAGAATTATTTGCAGGCTGTAATAAAAGCCAGGTGGCAGGAATAAGTTTTGGCGGGCAGATGCATGGGCTTGTTACACTGGACGGTGAAGATAAAGTTATAAGGAATGCAATTCTTTGGAATGATTCCAGGGCAGGTGTGGAAGCAGAATACCTTAATAATGTTATAGGAAAGGATAAACTTTCAGAATATACCGCTAATATTGCATTTACAGGTTTTACAGCACCTAAAATTCTATGGATGCAAAAACATGAGCCAGAATTATGGGAACGTGTTAGAAAAATTATGCTTCCAAAAGATTATCTGGCTTATAAAATGACAGGAAACTTTTCTACAGATTATTCAGATGCATCAGGTACACTTCTTCTTGATGTCAGAAATAAATGCTGGTCTAAAGAGATGCTTGAAATATGCCATATAGATATAAACCAGCTTCCAAAGCTTTATGAAAGTTATGAAGTTACAGGTACATTAAGAAAAGCAGTTGCAGAAAAACTTGGGCTTACAGAAAATGTAAAAGTAATTGCAGGGGCAGGGGATAATGCAGCAGCAGCAATTGGTACAGGGACATCAGGTGATGGAAGATGTAATATTTCCATTGGTACAAGCGGTACAATTTTTATATCTGGCAGTTCATTTATGGCTGACAGCAATAATGCCCTTCATTCATTTGCACATGCAGACGGCGGATACCATCTTATGGGATGTATGTTAAGTGCAGCATCATGTAACAAGTGGTGGGTTGAAAATATACTAAAAAGCAACAGCTATGATAAGATATCAGGTCTTGTAGAAGAGAAGAACCTGGGAGAGAATAATGTATTCTACCTGCCATACCTTATGGGTGAACGTTCCCCGCATAATAATCCTTCTATACGTGCAATGTTTCTTGGAATGTCAATGGATACATCACAGGCAGAAATGACACAGGCTGTATTAGAAGGTGTAGCTTTTGGGCTGCGTGACTCACTGGAAGTTGCAAGAAAGCTTGGAATAAAAATTAATACATCAAAAATATGCGGTGGTGGTGCAAGAAACAGCTTATGGAAGAAAATTATAGCATCAGTGCTTGATATAACACTTGAAGTCCTTGAAAGTGAACAAGGACCAGGAGCAGGGGCGGCAATACTTGCAGCAACAGGCTGTGGTGAATATCCTGATATTGGCATAGCTATAAAAGAAATAGTTAAAGTATCAAAGGTTATTGAACCAGATAAAACACTTGTAGAAAAATATAATTATAAGTATAATGGATTTGTTAAGATATATCCAGCAGTAAAGCAGTTATTTAACTAATAAATGGACTAAAGACCTTTTGGGTAATACAGAAGGTCTTTGTCAGCTTATAAGCTGGATTCTTGTTGCTTTACAAGTGAAATTTTGGAATTGCCAGAACCACATAATTTGATTTGTAAAGTATTTAATTTTCAAACTGGAGGGGATTAGCATGCATAATAAAAAATATATGGTTTCAGAAAAAGACAAAAGTATTCCTTTAATTGTTGAAAAAACAGGGTTTGAAGGTGTAAGGAAAATTGCTTTAAAATCAGCAGAAGATATGGAAATGGTTATTGGCACACGTCCACAGGTCCTGGATGATTATAATGGATTTAAAGAAATAATATTATTTGCAACAATTGGAAGAAGCTGTCTGCTTTCCATGCTTGAAAAGGATGGCAAAATTGATTTAAGCATGGTGGAGGGCCACAGGGAGGTATATGGGATATATTTTATTGAAAATCCATTTAAAAATGTGGAAAAGGCTTTAGTAGTAGCAGGCAGTGATAAGCTTGGAACAATTTATGGCATTTTCACATTGTCAGAAAAATTTGGGATAAGCCCGCTTATTTACTGGGGAGATGCAACTGTAAAATATACTAGGAGTATTACCTTTAGTAAAGATATGGAAGAAATATCTGGTGAGCCTTCAGTAAAATACAGGGGATTTTTTATAAATGATGAATGGCCATGTTTTGGCAGCTGGGCATCCAGCCATTTTGGCGGCTTCTGTGCAGAGATGTATGATAAAGTATTTGAATTATTATTAAGGCTTAAAGGTAATTATCTCTGGCCTGCGATGTGGTCTTCTTCTTTTGCTCTTGATGGTCCAGGGGATTTAAATGAAAAACTTGCAGATGAATATGGGATTATTATAGGAAATTCCCATCATGAGCCATGTCTGCGTGCTGGTGAGGAATGGGATATATATAAAAAAGAAAATAAAAAATATGGTACCAAATGGAATTACAAAACCAATAAAGACGGGCTTTTGCAGTTCTGGAAAGATGGTTTAAAACGGAGTGGAAAATATAGGAATATCATAACTGTTGGAATGAGAGGTGAACGTGACAGTGTAATGCCAGGAAGCAGTTCACTTGAAGAAAGCATACAGTTATGGAAAGATATAATTACAGAACAAGACAAGCTTATTAGCAGATATGCAGATACAGAAGAACATAAACATAAAAAACTGTTAGTAATTTATAAAGAAACAGAAGAATACTTTTATGGAACAGAATTAGTCCAAGGTTTAAAAAACTGGGAGGGGCTTAACGATAAAATAATTATGTTTTGTGATGATAATTATGGATATTTAAGAAGGCTTCCAGATAAGACAATGCAAAAACATAAAGGCGGGCTTGGTATGTACTACCATCTTGATTACCATGGAGCCCCTATATCTTATGAATGGATAAATACTACACAGCTTTCTAAAATATGGGAACAGATGTCACAAGCATATGAATATGGAATTAAAGAAGCCTGGATTGTAAATGCTGGGGATATAAAAGGAAATGAGCTGCCATTATCATATTTTATGGCAATGGCATATAATTTTGAAAAGTGGGGTGGTTCTACAAACCTTGGCAGCTATAACAGCTTTATAAAAGAATGGGTTAAAATACAATTTGGAAATATACTAGAAGATGAAATGGTTTTAAAAATAAGTGAAATTATAAATGAAAATATAAATATTATTTCAATGCACAAGCCTGAGGCTATGAATAGTACAGTTTATCATCCTTGTAACTATGAAGAAGCAGATTATATGTTAAGACGCATTAATTCGCTTTTAAAAAAGGCAGCTGCATTAAAAAAAGTACTGCCAGATATATGTAAGGAAACATTTTATAGCATTGCAGGATACCCGCTGTTTATAGGAATGAATTCGCTTCTTATGAATTTATATGCAGGAAAAAATGAATTTTATGCAAAACAGGGAAAGGCATGTGCCAATAAATACAGAAACCTTCTCTCAAGAACTTTTTATATGGAAAGAAGATATAAAGAAGAATTCCAGAAATTTAAAGATGGGAAATGGCAGGGAATGGAGCTTGGACAGCATACAGGCTTTGTAAAATGGAATGAAGATGGATGCAGGCTTCCTTTCCGGTGTACAATTGAACTGCTTGATAAGGCACAATTAATTGTATCAAGACCTGGTGAGCCCTATACTGCAGTGAAAAATTATGGAACGCCTGACCGTATAGAAATAAAGGATTTTTTATATCCAGGCGGGAATTATGTAAAACTTGAAATAGGCAATGGTGGGAATGAAGGTTTTGAATGTCATTTAAGACAAAAGCCATGCAGCTGGATTAAAACAAACTGGACTAAGGCAAATATATCCAGCCAGGAGATACTTATTATATCATGTAAAGAAAATAAACTTCCAGATGAAGCTACAAAACATACAATCTATATTGTGGGGGCTGGGGCAGAGATTGCTATAGATATATGGGGATGTAAAATGAATAAATCCGGTTTTCCAAAAGGTACATTTTTTGGAAGGAATGGCTGCATAGCAATGTATGCAGGACATGCTTCATACATTCTGCCAGCTTCTGGAAGCACATGGCAGGTTTTAAGTAATTATGGCAAACTTGGCAGTGCTTATAAAGCTATTCCAGACCCAGATAAACTAGAACCACCAGTACTTGGGTATTACTTCGTTGTAAGATACCAGGGTACATACTGTCTTGAAATATGGTCAGCGCCAGCAAACCCAGTTTCCACAGACAGCCGTATAAGTTTTGGTTTAACCGTAAATAATAAAGAATTGGGGGAAGTTCCTACAATACAAGAAGATTATAAAGCTGGTGAACCAACGGACCAGGAATGGTGTAATGGTGTACTTGAACAGGTGCATAAGACAAAGTTACAAGTTAATTTAAACCAGGGGTTAAATAAAATAGAAATTTCTGCCACCAGTACAGAATTTGTATTAGAAGGGATGTTTATATCAAGCCAGCCTTTAAAGGAATCATATCTTGGCCCACAGGAAAGTTATTATATAAATTGATATACAAGATGTGCATGTAATGATAAAAGGATGGTGGCTGTGTATGAAAAATATATTGCAAAAACTAGAAAACCGTATTGATAATTGCAATATTAAAAAGAAATTTTATTATTTATATATAATATGTATACTGCTTCCCCTAGTAATTACAGATAGCATTATAGTTTATATTGTTATACGTTCAGAAAAAATATCACAATACAAAGAAATGGAAAATGCTGCTAATGCTGTACAGTATAGTTTAAGCAGTACATTTGAACAGGCAGCAGGATTTGCCAAAAAAATATATATGAATAAATATGTTAACGAATTTCTGGATAAAGAATATAAAAATACTTATGATTATGTAACAAGCTATTATGATTTTTTTAGGGCTACAAGGTTTGAAGACAGTATTGGCCATAACTATGTAAAAGTTACAATGTTTAGTGATAATGATACAATTGTAAATGGAGGAGGATTTTCAAAAATTGACAGGGATGCTGGTTTAGACTGGTACAGATGTTTTAAAAAATCGGGATTGACACAGATGCTGTTTTTTGATTATGACGTAACCAGGCATCCCGTAATTAAACCAGAGCGTAAGGTTATGTTTATAAAGAAACTGGATTTCTTTAATAAGCAGAGAGAGAAACTTTTTGTGGCTGAACTGGATTATAGTAATATAATAAGCTATTTAAAGAAGATGAATTATTCTATGGATATTTTTGTATGCCAGGATAAAAAAATTGTATTATCTAATGGAAAATATACTAATATTATGGATGAATTTGAAGAATTTAATAACCAAAAAGATGCAGGTTATAAAACCAGTATTGTAATTTATGGGGCAGAACTTGATTTTTATGTATTAAATACAAAGAACACTGCATTAAAAGAAATACTAAACCACCTGCCAATTATTATATTCCTTGTTATGGCAAATGCAGTTTTTCCAATTATTATGATGCAGTTTTTGCATAAGTCATTTACTGTAAGGCTTGGTATATTAAGTGATACATTGAGGAACGTTGATAATGAGGAAGACCTTGTTGAAATAAAAAATATACATGGTGATGATGAAATAGGAAGTCTTATGACCAGTTACAACAAGATGGCAGAAAGAATAAATATACTTATAAAAATTATGTATAAAAACAAAATTAAAGAACAAGAGATGATTTTAGCAAGACAAAAGGCAGAACTGCTGGCACTGCGCAGCCAGATTAACCCTCATTTCCTGTTTAATACACTGGAAAGCATACGGATGCACAGTGTTTTAAGAAATGAGAATGATACTGCTGACATGATAGAGAAACTAGCTGTATTAGAAAGACAATATGTAGACTGGGGTGATGAGGGGTTTGCAAGTGTATCAAGGGAAACAGAACTTGTTAAAACATATTTAGATATACAGAAATACAGATTTGGTGACAGGCTTTCGTATGAAATTGATATAGACAGCAGATGCAGGGATTTTATTATTCCTAAACTTACAGTAGTGACTTTTGTAGAAAACGCTTGTATACATGGAATTGAAAGTAAAACATCATCAGGATGGATTTTTGTACGTATATACCTTAAAAATGGATTTATGTATATTGAAATTGAAGATACAGGAAAAGGCATGGATGAAGTTTACATGGAAAGGCTTTTATGGAAAATGCGCAATGCAAACATACAGCTTCTGCAGGGTAAAGAACGTGTTGGTATTATTAATGCCTGCCTGCGCTTGAAAATGGAAACAAATAATGAAGTTGTATTTGAACTTGATGGGGAAGAAGGAATTGGGTTTATAGTACAGATTAAAATTCCATGCAAATATTTAAAACCGGAGGTGGAAGTGTGTTAAAAGTACTTCTTGTAGATGATGAACATTTTATTTTGCAAGGATTAAAGGTTTTAATTAATTGGGAAAAGGAAGGTTTTATAATTGCAGGCACTGCATCAGACGGATATGAGGCACTAGATTTTCTTAAAAATAATAGTGTAGATTTAATTATAGCAGATGTAAATATGCCTGTAATTTCAGGACTCCGTCTGTTGCAGAAGATACGTGATGAAAAGCTTTCAGATGCTTATTTTGTCATACTAAGTGGCTATGCAGAATTTTCTTATGCACAAGAAGCAATGCGTTATAAATGCATAGATTATATTTTAAAACCTGTAGAGAAAGAACAGTTGCTTGAAACATTACACAAGGTAAGCGGGCTTGCTGCAAATAAAGAAAAGAAAAACAAGGCAAGCCAGAAGATGGAAAGGGCATTTCTTGCGAGAAATTTAATTGCTGTTACAGGTGGCAAATATGATGATGTCAATTTAGAATGTATAAGGAAACAGATGCGTTTTGAAGGCGGTATACGTTATATAGAAATTGAATTGGCAGAAAACATGCTTGATGATGAAATGTCTGATGACGAAAAAAGGGCATGCCAGCGCAAATTGTTTGAAGTATGTATAGAATACCTGAATGATTATGCAGACTATTGTGTTTTTGATGTTTCGGGTATTGAAAAAATATATGATATTGGTTTTTTATATTGTGACTTTATGTCAGAAGAAAGTTTAGAAACAGAAAAAGAATATCTTGAAAACTTTCTTTCATTTATAAGGTCAGAAGCTAAAATTCCTGTAATTATGCTGGCAGGGAAAAAGGTTGATGATATAAGCAATATTGCGAAATCATATAGTACTGCATGTATATTGCGCTCATGCCAGGGTTTTAAAAACAGCAAGGATATATATTATTATGATGAGGAAGTACAGGTTTCCAATAATGGGGCAATATTATGCAAGAAAGAAATTGACTCACTGTTAACTGCAGTTGAACAGAATGAGCCAATAGAAATAATGAAAGCTGTAGACTGTTTTTTTGAGGAAATCCAGAAAACTGGCGGAATATACCCGGGAGGGGGTATCCAGAACCTTAACATTAATTATCTTATATTCCAGCTTGTACATCTTGCAACAAGACAGGATGATAATGTAAACCAAGAGGAAATCTTAAGGGTAATAAGTGAACATTCTTTTAAAAAGGGGATTGGACGTGGAAGCAGGGCACATATATTAAGCTTTGCCCGTGAATATGCAGAGTATCTTGCACAGCTGCGCAAAAATGTTTCAAGGGGCGTACTGGCTGAAGTTGAACGTGAGGTTAAAAGTAATTTTGCAGAAAACCTTACATTAAAAGGATTAAGTGAAAAATATTATGTAAACAGCGCATACCTTGGACAGTTGTTCAGAAAAAAATATGGATGTTCATTTAAGGATTATCTTAACCAGGTAAGGCTTGATGAAGCTGCAAGGCTTCTTGTGCATAGTGACAAGAAGATATACCAGGTAGCAGAGGAAACAGGATACCATAATCTTGATTATTTTGTCAATAAGTTTATAAGCGTCAAAGGATGTACACCAGCAAAATACAGGCGTAAAGCAAGGACATAAGTTGCATTATTCTAATACTATACTTTACCATGGTTTTTTCTATAGTTTATCAGATTGAATACAACTACATTATTTTATAAAATTATTATTAACAAAATAAAAAAGAGGAGGTTTTATTATGAGAAAAAGGCACGTTAAAACTTTAATGGCTGTTACTTTAATGTCAGCAGTGCTTGTTACCGGCTGTGGAGGTGGCGGTGGAAGCGATAGTAAAAAGTCAGGAGGAGACAGTTCTGGCAGTGGTATAAAAGAGTTTACAGCATTTTTTGCAACACCTGGTTCAGAAATTAATGACGACAATGAGATACAGAAGATTATTGCAGAAAAGACAGGTGTAAAGGTTAAGGAAACCTGGCTTACAGGCCAGACTGCAGAAGAGGCAATAGGTACAATTATTGCTGGTGGTGATTATCCTGATTTTATAGAAGGCGGAAGTGGTACACCACAGTTATATGATGCTGGTGCACTTGTAGCACTTGATGAATATATTGAAAAGTATCCAAATATTAAAGAATTTTTCACAGAGCAGGAATGGGATTCATTACGCCAGGATGACGGGCATATATACTGGATTCCGCAGTTTAGCAATATATATGGTGAAGAGAAAGCCTGTGAACACAATGATGAAGCTTTCTGGATACAGACAAGGGTGCTTAAATGGGCTGGATATCCCGAGGTTAAGACAATGGACCAGTATTTTGACCTGATTGAAAGATATAATAAAGAAAACCCTAAGATGGAAGATGGTACAGAGAACATACCATATACAATACTTTGTGAGGACTGGCGTTATTTCTGCCTTGAGAATGCACCACAGTTCCTTGACGGTTATCCAAATGATGGTTCTTGTATAGTAGACCCACAGACATTAAAGGTAATTGACTATAATACAACAGACACAGCAGTCAGGTATTTTAAAAAGTTAAATGAAGAATACCATAAAGGTATTGTGGACAGGGAATCATTTACACAGACATATGATGAGTATATTGCAAAGCTTTCAAGCGGACGTGTACTTGGAATGATAGACCAGTGGTGGGATTTTGCATATACAGCAGGTGATGCAATTAAATCAGCAGGCCTTGATAAACAGGGATGCAGCTATGTCCCACTTCCAATTACAATAGATGAAAGCAAGACAAACCAGTGGCATAACTCAGGCGGTGTAGTAAATACTGGTACAGGCCTTGCAATTACTACAAGCTGTGATGATCCAGACGCAGCTGCTAAGTTTGTTAATGACCTGTTAAGCCAGGAAATACACGATTTACGTTTCTGGGGTGAAGAGGGTAAAGACTACCAGGTAAATGATAAAGGAGAATTTTCACGTACAGATGAAATGAGAACACAATGTTCTGATACTGCATACAAGGCTTCACATCTTTGTACATATTCATATTTCCCACAGTATCTCGGAACAAGCAGGGATGGTATTAATGCAATGTCTCCAGCTGGCCAGGCAAGTGAATTTTATGACGGGCTTAAGAGTGATGTCAAGGAGTGTTTTGATGCATACGGTGTAAAGACATATGTTGAAATGCTTGGTACAAGTGAGGCTCCTGGTGACTGGTATCCTATGTGGAGTTATTCTAATAACCTTACTACTGAAACAGATGGCGGAATGGCATGGACAAAGATTGGTGAAATAAAACATGAATATCTTCCAAAAGTAGTTATGGCAGATAACTTTGACAAAGCATGGGGTGATTATATGAAAGAATATAAAAAATGCAAACCAGAAGACTTTTTAAGTGAAATGCAGACAGAATTAGACCGCAGAATGGAAGCAGCAGCAAAATATAAGTAAAATAAATCCATAAAATAAGATGCATGGCAGGCATAACGGCTGTAGCCGTATGCCTGCCGCAGACTGTATAATGCGCAGGAAGCGGCGCAGGAAGGGGGTTAAATATGTCTGCTAAGAAAAAGAAGAAACAGGCTGAAACTGAAATGAAAGTTAAAATCACCTGGAAAGAAGTAAAACAGCAGAAAGTTCTTTTATTCTGGTCTGCAGTTATAGTTATATATGGGATTATCTTTTATTACCTGCCTTTAGGCGGATGGCTTATGGCATTCCAGAATTATAAACCTGTAAAGGGTTTGTTACATTCAGAATTTGTGGGGCTTGATAAATTTAAACGGCTTTTTTCAGATTCAACTTTTATCAGGGTAATAAGAAATACGCTGGCGATGGGATTGATTAACCTGGTAGTAACATTTGTAATGGCAATTTTATTTGCAATACTGTTAAATGAAATAAGGCAGAGACGCACCAAGAAGGTAATCCAGACAGTATCTTACCTGCCACACTTTCTTTCATGGATTATAGTTACTGGTATTTTACATGATGCATTAAGTGGTACAGGTATAGTAAATGAACTTTTAAAAAATTCCCATTTAACAGAACATTCAGTTGATTTCTTTGCACATACTTCATACTTCTGGCCAATAGTAGCATTTGCCAATGTATGGAAAGAAACAGGATGGAATGCAATTATTTACCTGTCAGCAATAACATCTATTGACCCTTCATTGTATGAAGCAGCATCTATAGATGGTGCCGGAAGACTGGCAAAGATTATGCATGTAACCCTTCCAGGAATTAAGCCTACTATAATTATCCTGCTACTTATGAATGTTGGTAATATACTTAATGCAGGATTTGAAATCCAATACCTGCTTGGTAACGGGCTTGTAAAGAGTGTATCAGAAACAATAGATATTTATGTACTGAAATGGGGCATAAGCCAGGGTGATTATGCTATAGGTACTGCAGCTGGTATATTCAAGAGTGTTGTAAGTATCCTGTTAATTGTTATTGCAAACCAGATTGCAAAGCGCAGTGGTGAAGAAAGGCTGTATTAAAGGAGGGATTGTCTATGGAAAATATAGAAAAGAAAAATAAACACAGAAAAAAATCATCTACTGCCGACATAGCATTTACTGTTTTTAATTCAATATTTATGATTCTTTTTGTAGTTATTACTTTATATCCCGTAATAAATACCCTGGCAATATCACTTAATGATGGTACAGATGCTTTGAAGGGTGGTATATATTTACTTCCAAGAAAATTTACATTCAAGAATTATACAACAGTATTACAGAAGAACAATCTTATAACAGGAGCATTTATTACAGTTGCACGTACTATAATTGGTACAGTGACAGCACTGGTTATGAATGCAATTTTAGCTTTTATTGTAAGCAGGCCACGTTTTATGTTCCGTAAACAGTTATCTCTTTTCTGGGTTATAACAATGTATGTAAATGGCGGTCTTATTCCTACGTTTATATTATTTAAAAACCTTGGACTTACTAATTCTTTCTGGGTATATATAGTTCCAGGTATGATTAGTGCATTTAATATGCTTGTAATACGTACATATATGAACGGGCTTCCAGACAGCCTTGTAGAATCAGCCCAGCTTGATGGTGCTGGTTATACAACAATTTTTATAAAAATCATATCACCATTATGCAAACCTGTTTATGCCACAGTTGCATTATTTGTAGCAGTAGGACAGTGGAATTCATGGTTTGATGCAATGCTTTACAACCGTATGAGTGGTGAATATACAACATTACAGTATGAACTGATGAAGCTTTTATCATCAGTAACTAGCACAGGTGCAACAGCAGAAACAATGAAAAACGCTGTAGGCGCAGTAACACCAGCTTCTGTAAGGGCTGCAGCAACTATTATTACAATGCTCCCTATAATATGTATTTATCCATTTTTACAGAAATACTTTGTAACAGGGCTTACACTTGGTGGTGTAAAGGAATAATAATAAAGCTGCTGGACAATACAGATAGTTTTACTGGTATGGACTGCAGGCAGATATTATAATTTTTGAAATTTTAGCCAAGGTTATATTCTGGCAGTTAAATATTGCCAGAATATAACTTTTATTATTATCTGGAAAAGAATTGCATGTTTTGCCAGAAACCAATATTTAAACCGCCAGAGGCGGGATGGGGGATGAATATGGATAAAAAAAAGAGCAGGATAAGCATTAAAGCATCATTTTATATAGCCATTATGCAGGCAGCAGTTATGATATGCTTGTTTTTATTTATTAGTTTTTCTGTATCTTCAAATATGAAGAAAATAACAACAGCTAATATGCAGGCCATATCTACAGACAGGGCTAAAATTATAGAAGATTATATATATTCATCAGAAGAGTTTCTTACAGCATATAGCAGGGCAGGGGAAGTGGCATCTTTATTATCAGAGCCAGGTAATAAAGAGGCTGTGGCAGCGGCACAAAAATATACAGAAACTTTAAGTGCTGATAAAAAGTACCTTGAAGGGATATATATATGTGACTGGGATTCAAATGTACTTGCACATACAAACCCATCTGTTCATGGTCTGGTAATGAGAAAGGATGATTCATTAAGACAACTCCAGGATTCACTGCTTAAGGCAGATGGTGTCTATAATACAGGCATTATTATATCACCAGCAAGCCAGCAGCAGGTTATATCAATGTACAGGGCTTGTTATGGCAGTGATGGCAAGCCTTTAGGGTTTGTAGGGGGAGCAGTATTAACAACAGGATTATTTGAGGAAATAAGCAAGCTTCCTAAAAATGGACTGGAAAGTAGTAAGTTTTATCTTATAAATGTTAAAACTGGGGAATATATTTTTAATGATGACAAAGAAAAAATAGCAGCAACTGCAGAAGAGAATTATATACAAGATTTATTAAAAAAGTTAAAAGATAGTGATGAAACCGGCTATATTGGATACAAAGCTGGAAGTAATAAGTACCTGTCCTCATATTGTTATATGGCTAGCAAGGGCTTGGTATTTATAATGGAAGCTCCAGAAACTGAAATATTTGCATCTGTACAAAAAATAGAAGCAGCTTTAATTGTTATCTGTGTATTAGCGGCTGCAGGTATAACTATATTATCATTTATATTCCTTATGTTGTTTTTAAAACCTTTAACTATAATAAATAAAGTGGTAAATAGACTTGGGGAGGGGTATATATCTGATACTGGTATAATAAATGGATACATAAAAAAAAGTGATGAGATTGGGCAGATAAGCACTTCTGTAAAGTATTTACAAGACAATTTAAGAGATATAGTTTCTGGAGTGACAGAGAAAGCAACAGAACTTGATAATAGTAACCAGGAATTTTTGCACAGATTTACAGAAATATATAGTGCAGTTTCTAATATAAATACTGCGGTAGAAGAAATAGCAAATGGTGCTGCAAACCAGGCGCAAGATACTACAGAAGCGGAAAGACAGATGAAATTAATTGCAGATGAATTAAAACATAATTCAGATAATGTAGCCTGTTTGGAATCAGCAGTAGCTAAAACGGCAAGCCTGTTTAGAAATATGGCAGATATATTTAATGATTTAACAGATATTTCTGGAAAAACAGTAAATGGCATAATTGAAGTTGCTACAAAAACACAGGCAACAAATGTATCAAGTGGAAAAATAAAGGAAGCTGTTGATATTATTAAGAATATAACAGAACAGACTAACCTGTTGTCATTAAATGCTTCAATAGAGGCAGCGAGGGCAGGTGAAGCTGGCAAAGGCTTTGCAGTAGTTGCTGATGAAATCAGGAAACTGGCTGATGGAAGCGCAGAAAGTGCCGGGGATATTGAAAAACTTGTAAATGACCTGGTTAATAATTCAGATGCAAGTATAGCAGAAACTGTAAAACTTAATGATATTCTTGATAAACAAAAAAAAGAACTGGAACTGGCAATTAAAGGGTTTGAAAACTTGAAGATGGAAATTTTATCTGTTGAAGATGTAAGCAATAATATAAATGACAGCAATGAAAGAATAGAGAAACAGCAGAAAGCATTAAATATTATTGTAGATAAACTTTCTGCAATATCAGAACAAAATGCTGCAAATTGTGAAGAAACCAGTGCAACAATGGAATCAATTTCAGAGGATATAAATTCATATAATGAAAAAATCCATTTATTAATGGAGCTTTCTGAAAGTTTAAAATCACAAGTATCAAGCTTTAAATTATAATACCAGAAGATATTATATTATAAAAC
>VSNJ01000085.1 GCA_009774235.1 Lachnospiraceae bacterium | reverse complement strand
GTATTACGAATATGTAGTTCTCCATAATAAGGCATAATGCCTGAAGGAGAACCACATATTTGTAATCTGGATATATAATAACTTAACTTTAAAGTGGGGTAAACAGGATAATATTTGCACTTTTTAAGATATTTTAAGATAATTATAATAAAGTTATAAAATTTTACGATTTTGTTTGGATATTTTTAGCAGCAATAACAATAGTAGCAGTTGTACCTTTGCCAAATTCACTTTCAAATGAGATGCCAAATTCGTTTCCATAATAGTTTTGTATACGCTGGTTTACATTAACAATACCAAACCCACTGTTATCTGTAGTGTCTATATTATTATTGGCAATTCCCTGTCTTAGCCTTTGCAGCTCATCAGGTTTCATGCCACGTCCGTCATCTGTAACCTGGAAGATAATATTACCATTATCCTTTCTGCCTGTAATATAGATATGTCCACAGCTACGCTTGTTACGTACACCATGTATAAGTGCATTTTCAGCAAGGGGCTGCAGCATAAGTTTAGGAATAGTATATGGATAAAGCTCCTTATCAATACTGATTTCATAATCCATAACATCCTGGTAACGGAATTTCTGTATTTTCATATAACTGTCTACATGGAGTTCTTCTTCCTGTATAGTTATAAAATCTTTGCCTTTGCTTAATGTAGTATGGAAGAAATCAGACAGATATGTTACGATTGATACAACTTCCGTTGTTTTTTTCTCTTCTGCAAGCCAGACAATAGTATCAAGAGTGTTATATAAGAAATGAGGGTTTATCTGTGCCTGGAGGAGCTTCATTTCAATTAAGTGTATATTTTCTTTATTATGTTTAATATCCTCTACGAGCAGGCCTATTTCCTGCGTCATATAATTAAAATTACTTGTAAGGGTAGCAATTTCACCAACAGATTCGACTTTTGTATTAGCAGTAAAGTCACCTTTGGCAACCCTGCTGGTCTGTGCACAAAGTTTACGGACAGGAGTAGTAACACTTTTTACTGCCATGGTGGTAAGGTATGCTGAAATTGTAATTACCACAAGCAAAGTAACAAGGTATGTGGTTACCATCTGCCTGTTTTTCTTATCTAAACCTGCTTTTACATTTTCAAAGTTGGTAGTTTCTGTATAAATATAATTCTGTATACCAGACTGGACAAGTGAAGTTAAGGCATAGATATCTTTATCTAATATATCCATATTTTTGTTATATGGGTTGCCGTTTTTAATATTGCTTTCAAGGTTCCAGACACTTTTATTCAGGGAATTAAGAGTATTTTTAACACGTTTAATCTGGTTTTTATTACTGTTTACAGTAGCGGTAAGGGAAAGGCTGTTACATGCTGCTTCAAGTTCCTTAATATATAAGTATGGGTTTATTGTAACAATTCCATTAACAGTAGTTTTACCTGCTTCAATTTCATCAATACTTTTATTGCCAATAACTGCCAGGTACATTGTGTAGTCAATACGCTCTTTAAAATCAATAACATATTTATTAGCATATGAAATATTATTATTAATGCCAGAGTATGCGTTAGTAGCATCAGATAATGCCCAGAGAAGATAAGAAGATAATATAAACATTGGAACAATAGCTGCTACTGATATACGTGCCAGGTTCTTACTTAAAGACTGTTTATGTTTAAACATTATTTATCTTCCCCTTTCCTGTCAGAACGGTATTTTTTAGGTGAACATCCAAGCATTTTTTTAAAAATGTAGCTAAAATAATGAGGGTCTTTATAACCAACTTTATAACCAATTTCAGATGTCCTCATAGAAGAGCAGGTTAAAAGTTCTTTTGCCTTCTCCATACGTACATCAGTAAGGTATTCCGTAAAAGTCCTGCCCATTTCCCGGCTAAAAATAGAGCTGAAATAGCTTGGGCTCATTCCAACACTTGCGGCAACAGTATTTAATGAAATATTATCAGACATATAAGTATGTTCTATCTGTTCTACTGCTGTTTTAATAATATCAGAATATCCACGTCCACTTGCAGTATTACGTATTTCAAGTGCTTGTTCAAGCAGATGTCCAATATATATTTTAATATCATCAACAGATTCAGCTGTAAGTATAGCCTGTTTCATTGCCTCATCATCTGCTTCGCTTATTTTTCTGTCAATATGTTCTCTAGCATTAGCCAGTATTTTTTCACAGAAAGATTTTACTGAAATATATATGTTCATTATTATATACTGGCGCATAATAGTAGAGTGGAACTGTTCCTCTGGAATTTCATTAAAACATGCATTAACAAAGCTTTGGACTTCCTCAATAGTTCCATTATTCAGAAATTTGCCAATAACATTATGTGCCTGTTCAAGTTCAGCAAAGTTATTGCAGTCAAGGCTTTCAATATTTTGTGATATATGGTTGTCCGAAGAATAGCATATCTGGTTGGTTTCTTTTGTAAAACGGCTTGCAAATGCATAGTCAGCATCATGGAATGAATTATTCAGTTCCCTTAGACGGAATACAGGTTTGCCAATTCCACCAAAATACTCAATTTCAGGGTATTTTGAAACAATATCTTTTAAAGTTTTAGTAAAAGATTTTTCCCTGTATTCCATTTCTTCTGGTTCGTCTGCAATAAGAAGAAATGCCCATCCGTCTGCACCTCTTTGGAAACTGTATATATATGGCAGCCCGCTTGCAGTATTACCAATTTCTTCATATGTTTCTATATATGAATCTGATAAGCTGTCCTGGCAGGCAGGAGCCTGTATTTTAAAAAGAATAATTTTATATATCTGTGCACTTAAGTTCATATGGAAGGTTTTTCCTTTGTCAATAGCATCACCAAGGGAAATATTTCCAGATACAAGTTCACCAAAGAATTTCATTTTCTTAAGTTCTTCATTTTCGCTCATTTCACGCAGATATTCTTCTTTAAGTTCTTTTTCTTTCTGCTCATGTAGTATATGTTCTGATACTTCTTTAAGGTTTTCTAGTAACTTAGCAGATGAAACCGGTTTAAGCAAATATCTGGCAACACCGATGTGTATTGCGTCTTTGGCATAGTCAAAATCATCATAGCCGCTTAAAATAATAATTTTAATATCTGGAAGTTCTTTTTTCACGAGGCTGCTTAATTCCAGCCCGCTCATAAATGGCATACGGATATCTGTAATTAGTATATTTGGTTTTTCTTTTAGGATTATGGGAAGTGCCAGTTCACCGTCACTTGCTTCACCCACAAACTGGTATCCTTCATTCTCCCATTCAATACTATTTTTAATTCCGTTGCGTATTATAATTTCATCTTCTACTAAAAATACACGGATCACTGGTCTGCCTCCTATTTATAAAAAAAACATTAATTTACAAAATTTATTATAAATTTTAAAGAAAAGCTTGTCAAATACATATGCCAGGGCATGTTTGAAAATAAAATATTTCACAAGTTATGTGGCTCTGGCAATTCTAAAATTTTACCTTTATAATGTTGTAATTGCTATAGTAATATAAATATGCTATAATCCATGTGCAAAACAGGATATAAAATAACATACAGGAGGCTGTAATGAAGAAGATAAGTGAAAGAAAACGTATTGTAATTAAAGTAGGGACATCAACTCTTACACATAAAACAGGTTTATTAAATATCAGGCGTGTTGAACAGCTTGTAAAGACACTTGCTGATTTGCATAATGCAGGACATGAAGTAGTGCTTGTTTCAAGTGGTGCGATAGGACTTGGAATGGGAAAACTTGGTCTGGGCAGGAAGCCAGGGGATACACCTGGAAAACAGGCATGTGCTGCTGTAGGCCAATGTGAACTTATGTATATGTATGATAATTTATTTTCTAATTACAGTATAACAGTAGCACAGATGCTTCTTACCAAATACATATTGCTTGAAGACCGCAGGCAAAATGTTGAAAATGCAATGGAGCGTCTGATTGCGCACAGGGTAATACCAGTTATAAATGAAAATGATACAGTTGCTATTGATGAGCTGGAACTGGAGGTTGGTGAAAATGACTCACTTGCAGCGATAGTTGCAACAATAGCTAAGGCAGATTTACTTATAATAATGTCTGATATTGATGGGTTATATAATAAGGACCCACATAAAGAAAAAGATGCAATACTTATACCAGTAGTAAATGAAATAACAGATGATATAAGAGCACTTGCAGGAGGTGTTACAACAAAATTTGGAACAGGAGGCATGGTTACAAAGCTTAATGCTGTAGAAATAGCATATGAAGCTGGGATAGATGTTGTAATTATGAATGGAAAGCAGCCAAAGAAGCTGTATGATTTATTTGAAGATAAAAGCACAGGGACATTGTTCCACTGTGGTATATAGAGTTATTTTACAAAATTTAAACAAAATATAAATTCTGGCAAGCGGTAGAAATCCAAAATGGATACACTAATGTAAAGAACATATGTGGGGGATTTCTATGCGGCGTATTAATAATTCAAAAATTGGTGCCAGATTAAAAAAGCTTCGTGAAAGCAGAGGTATTGACAAAACTGATGCAGCATTAGAATTTAATATTGCACCTAGCCAGTATGGATGTATTGAAAATGGCAAGAAATGTATATCAACAGAAGTATTAATTAAGGTATGCTCTTATTATAATACTTCTATTGATTATATCCTTTTTGGGAAGAATCCTTCATGTATAAGTGTATTTTTTAAAAAAATAGATAGATATCCACAGCCATATATAAAAGTAGCATTGAAAGTATTAGCATGTATGTTTTTACAAAGTGATAACAAAGAATACTATAACCATCCATATTATAAGATATTTATGGACGGGCTGCTTGAAAAGATACCAGCAGAAGCGCCATCAGCAATAAAATATGTTCTGGAATATGAGAAAAACCGTAAAAAAACCAGTGAAAATGAGATGATAAAAGAGCTTGGCATTTCAAGATATAAATGGAATTCTATAATGAAAAGCGGATATGCACATGATATAGAGATACCATTAAACATAAGCAACCAATATGGGTATGATATGGAATTTCTTATAAATAATAAAATTACAGCCAATAAATTTTTTGATACCCTTTTTGCTATACAAAGTCCAGAGAAACAAAAAGATATTATGCAGGTATTTGAACTTGTAGTAACAAACCAGGAAAAAGAATATAATATTGAAATGCAAAACAATAAATTACCATTGTAAAAAAATATTATTATGTAAAACATGCAGGCATCCAGAAAGTTTTCTATAGGATGTCTGTTTTATTATATGGATTTAGAAACATGCCGCAGCCAATTTTTTTATAGTGTTATCTGCTTGATATGATATTATTGTCATGTTATACTTAACCCATGCTGGCTCGGAGGCGGTTTTAAAACAGCGGTAAAACATGGTACTGGAGGCGGGATATTTGAAAAAAGCATTACTTGTAACAAGAGTCAGTGGGTTTATTCCACAACATGAGATGAATAATGTGAAGATATTACAGAAAATGGGATATGAAATACATTATGCCACAAACTTAAATAATGTAGTTTATGGCAAAGATAACAGCAGGCTTGACAATACAGGGATTATTACACACCAGGTTGATTTTGTGCGTTCCCCGTTTTCAAAAGATGTAATAAAAGCTTATATACAGTTAAAACAATTAATGCTGGCCGAAGAATTTGATTTAATACATTGCCATATGCCAATGAGCGGGGTTATAACAAGGCTTGCTGCCCAGAAAACCAGAAAATCCAGTGGACGGGATGTTCCTGTACTTTATACTGCACATGGGTTCCATTTCTGTACAGGTGCTCCATTGAAAGACTGGATATATTATCCAGTTGAAAGATTTCTTGCAAGATATACAGACAGGCTTATATTAATAAACCGTGAAGATTTCAAAAGGGCACAGAAGTTTAAAGTAAGAGGAAAGACAGAATATGTACCAGGTGTTGGTGTAAGTATTTCAAAAAACATCATTAAGTATGATAAAAAGCAAGAGTATATACAAAAGATTATAGGAAAAAAGATAAGTCCAGAAACAAAAGTGCTGGTTAGTATAGGAGAGCTCTCCAAAAGAAAAAACCACCAGCTGTTAATAGATATGATGGCAGATTTAAAAGATATGGATATTATCTGCATTATAGGGGGGACTGGAGAAGAAAAAATATTACTGCATAATAAAATAAAAGAATTACATTTAGAAGAAAAGGTGTTTCTGGCAGGATATATAGAAGATGTCCCTGCTATGTTACATGCATCAGACTGTTTTGTGCTGCCTTCATTTAGGGAAGGGCTTCCTGTAGTAGTTATGGAAGCAATGTCAGCAGGGCTTCCAATAATTGCAGGCAGGATACGTGGTGTAACTGACCTCGTAAAAGATATGGAAGGTGGATATCTGGTAAAAAGTTTTGAACCAGTAGATTTTGCAGTGAAAGCAAGGAAGCTTTTTACAGATAGAGAAGAGAAGAGTTATGTAATAAGGAAACGCATGGGAAAGTGGAACCAGGAAAGGGTTAAAAAGTTTTCAAAAAATATTGTAGAGAAAAGAATGGAAGATATATATAAAAGTATAGATGGTTATATAAACAGCAATAAACTTTAAGGGGAATGTATAAATGGAAAAACTGCTTACAATTTCAGTTGCAGCATATAATGTAGAGAAATATATAGAAGAATGCCTGGTTTCATTTCTTAATGAAGCATTTATAAATAATATTGAAGTATTAATAATAAATGATGGTTCAACAGATAATACAGCATGTATATCTGCCAGATATGAAGAAAAGTACCCAGGAATATTCAGGCTGGTAAATAAAAAGAATGGCGGACATGGGTCTGCCGTAAATTGCGGGATATCAGAAGCAAAAGGAAGATATTTTAAAACAGTTGATGGAGATGACTGGGTAGACACTGGTGCATTAAGAGAACTTATAGACTTCATAAAGGTTACAGATGCTGATGTTATATCCACTGATTACTGGTGGGTTGATGATAAGACATATAAGAAAACAAAAGAGATTAAAAATACATTTAAGGGACTTAAATATAGGAAGAAATACAAATTTGACAGAGTTTGCAGTGATATATATATAAATATGCATGCTATGGCTATAAAAACAGAAATACTGCAGAAGAATAAAATAAAACTGGATACACATTGTTTTTATGTAGATGCAGAATATGTTTTGTTTCCAGTTCCTTATATTAAAACTATTGCTTTTCTTCCAAAGCCAGTTTATATGTACCGTCTGGGACTGTCAACACAAAGCATGGATTTATTAAATATGCAGAAAAACTGCCAGAACCATGAAAAGGTGTTAAGCAGGATAGTACAATTATACAATAAGAACAAAAACATACTGAGCAACCCTAAGAAAGAATACCTTGAGAAGGCAATCGCTAAACTTGTGACAAGCCAGATAAAGATATATTTAAGTTATCCTGCTAGTAAAGAAAACAAAAAGAAAATTACCAGAATAGAAAATATTATCAGAAAGAAATATCCAGAAGTTTATTTTAAAATGACAAATAAGGCCGTTTTTATGCTGCGCAGCAGTAATTATATGTTGTATGGAATTGCCTCAATAGTATTAAGGAAGGCAGCAGGCTTATGAAATTCTTAATAAACAATCCAGAATTAAACAATTGTAATTATTGATAAGTGTGCTATAATATTGAAGATAGTGGGATGAAAGGGTAAAAAGGATGAATCAGAAGATAAGGACTTTGGCTGGTTATATTGCTATATTGCTTGATATAGGGGTTATGCTGGTTGCATATTCCATTGCGAATATACTCAGGTTTAATACACCAAGGGCAGAACATATAATATCAAGTGCTGATTATGTAGTATTATTATGGTTTGTTATACTGGCGTATATTGCAGTACAGCTTTTTTTCAGGACAAATATTGATTTCCTTACAAGGGATAAGGCAAGGGAAGCATTTCTTGTATTAAAGCAATATATAATAGTATCTTTATGTGTAATGGCATACTTTTATATTATGAAGCTAGGAGGAGATTTCTCAAGGCTGCAGCTTGGTTATTTTTTTATAATCTCAGTAGTGGGTACATATATAGAACACCTGTTATTAAAAAAGGTACTCCAGAGAAAATATATGACTACATATGCAGAGAAAATAGTCTTAATAACAGATAGCGGGCATGCTGCTAGTATCCTGGATGAGCTTAAGAAGATTACTTATTTAAGTACCGAATATATTGCACTGGCTGACAAAGACATGTCAGGCGGGGATATAAACGGAGTTCCTATTATAGCTAATATAGATAATATGGAAGAGGTACTTAAAAATATTCCTGTTGACGGGGCATTTATACATATACCATATAGTGCAAGTGAAATCACAGGGCAGATAATGGGATGGCTTGATGCAATGGGAATAAAGATACATCTCAACTTGCGGGAATATGAATATGATTTTGGTAAAAAGCAGTTTACAACAATAGGTAAATACGGTGTACTTACATATTCAAACTATGAATATGAGATACGTGATGTAGTAATAAAACGTATTATGGATATATGTGGCGGAGCTGTTTTATTCCTGTGCATGTGTATTGCACTTCCATTTGTAGCTATTGGGATAGCTATACAGTCACCTGGCCCTGTACTGTTTAAACAGACACGTATAGGCAGGAATGGCAGGAGGTTTGAAATATATAAGTTCAGGTCCATGTATATGGATGCAGAAGAGAGAAAAGCAAGCCTTATGAAGGAAAATGAAATGGACAGCGATTTTATGTTTAAGATAAAAGATGACCCAAGAATATTTCCGGTAGGCAAACTTATAAGGAAGCTAAGTATAGACGAACTTCCACAGGCAATAAATATAATAAAAGGTGATATGAGCCTGGTAGGCACACGTCCTCCAACAGAGTCAGAGTTTGAAATGTATAATTCATACCATAGAAGAAGGGTAAGTATAAAACCTGGCTTAACAGGTCTCTGGCAAGTAAGCGGCAGAAGCAGTATAACCGATTTTGATGAGATAGTCAGGTTAGACTGTGAGTATATTGATAACTGGAACTTAAGGCTTGATTTTAAGATTATATTAAGGACAGTCTGGGTTGTGCTGTTTGGAAGAGGTGCAGAGTAATTACTAATTAAATTCAGGATAGGAGAGTAACAATGGAAAACGATGAAGTTATAATTGACTTAAGGGTACTGATATGGGAAGTGTTGAGAAAATGGCATATAATTGCACTTGTCTGCATTATATGTGCTGTTTTATTTGGCACATTTAGTGTATACAGGAACAATGTGGCTAATAAAGAAGTGCCAATAGAAGACTTATATGAAGAGTTAGAGCCGGCGGAAATTACTAAAGTCCATAATTTAGTTTCTGTACAGGACAGGATTGATGAAAAAGCAGAGTATGCAGAAGAATCAATTTATATGTCAATGAACCCTAATGATGTATACGCAACAAGAATTGATTTTATGTTTAACAAGAACCCTGATAATAAATATATCAGGCAGATGTATATGTCATATATGTTTGATGGTGAGTTATACAATAAAATTGCAGAACAATATTCTGGTAAACTCGAAGTTAAATATATCAGTGAATTAATCGGATATATGTCTAATGGCGGCAGGACAAATATAAATGATGACAGTGAAAAGAACTATGAACAGGGTAATGATTTAAACAGGCTTATATCTGTAAGGATAGTAGGTGAAACAGAAGAACAATGTTTAGAGCTCCAGTCATTATTTTCCAAAAATGTAGAACTCTATGTGAAGGAAGTACAGAAAAAGTACAATAACCATTCAGTAGAACAGACTTTATCAAAAGCATATCATACAACAGATGGGGGCGTATCATCTGCAAAGAGTTCATATGACAGCCAGATTGTAGCATTATATAATGAATACCAGACATTGTACAACACATTGGATGAAGACCAGATTGCTTTATATGATGAGCTTGTCAATCCAGAGAAAATCGGAAAAGAAAAAAAGGAAGAAGGACTTAGCCTAAAATATGTAGCTATTGGTATTTTATTTGGCGGGTTTATTGCAGTAGTTGTTATAGTCCTGCTTACAATGTCTAATGGCAAGATTTTTGTACAAAGACAGATTACAAACAGGGAACTGGCAAGGGTATTTGGAACATATGGCAGGAATAAAAATAATACTGCACGTTTAATTCTTGGTGATATTGGAACAGACAAGCCAAGCCAGTTAGACATTATTGTTGCCAAGGTAAGTGTATATTGTAAAAAGAAAGGGTTTACTGAGCTTACAATAATAGATGACTGTGCAACAGATTCTGGGAAATCACAGATGAAGCATGTAATTGATTCAATAGAAAAGGGCGGTATACAGTGTAATAAAATAACATTGTCTGAAGGTGATACAAAATACACTGAATTATGTGGCAAGAATAATATTCTTGTTATTGAAGAATTAGGAAAAGGTACATTAAAAGAACTTGAATATATGTTTATGCAGCTTAAAGACCTGGAAAGTGAAGTAAGCGGCATTATATGTGTACAGTAAGCAGGAAAAAGCAGTAATGGAAAGGTGTAACAGATGGCAGAAGAAAAACCACTGGCATATAATATGCTTCTGAATGGATTATTAAAAGTATCTTCATTAATTTTTCCAGTTATAGCCTTTCCATATGCATCCAGAATACTATTTCCAGAAGGAATTGGAAAGGTTTCATTTGCAACATCAGTGCTTGCTTATTTTACAATGCTTGCACAGATGGGAATACCAACTTATGGGATACAGGCATGTGCCAAAGCCAGGGATAATAAAGAAGAACTTAGCAGGACAGTACATGAACTTTTATTAACAAACTTGCTTACAATGATATTTTCTTATAGTATCTTTTTTGTGTTTTTATCTGTAGTTCAAAGATTGCAGAAGGACAACCTGCTGTTTCTTGTAATGAGTACAATGGTTTTCTTAAAAGTTATTGGTACAGAGTGGCTGTACCAGGCATTGGAAGAATATTCATACATTACAATAACCTCCTTGGTATTTAAGATAATTGCTATACCAGCTTTATTTATTATGGTCCGGGACAGGCAGGATTATATTTATTATGGAATACTTGTTGTTTTTGCATCATATGCGCCAGGGATAATAAATTTTCTGCATATACGTAAATATATTTTTATAAAGCCTTTAGGGAACTACCATATAAAACGCCATATAAAACAAGTAGTTGTGCTTTTTGCAGTTTCTTGTGCTACTATGGTTTATACAAATATGGATACAGTTATGCTTGGCATAATAAAGAATTCAAAAGAAGTAGGCTATTATGACACTGCTGTTAATATTAAAGGGGTTCTTGTAAGCCTGGTTACAGCTGCTGGAATGGTGCTTCTTCCACGTATGTCATATTATCTTGAAAAGGGAATGGAGAAAGAATTTAAAGAAACTTGCAAGAAAGCAATCCATATAATGACCTGCGCAGCATGGCCTGTTGCAGTATATTTTATTATTTTTGCAAAGGAAAGCATAAATCTTGTATCAGGACCAGCATTTACAAAGTCAGTGGTTCCTATGCAGATAATTATGCCAACAGTGTTATTAATAGGATTAACCAATATTATTGGAATACAGGTACTTGTGGCAATGGGAAGAGGAAAAGATACTTTGTATTCAGTTCTGGCAGGTGCTGCGGCAGACCTGGTTTTAAATATTATACTTATACCATTATATGGTGCTGTGGGTGCGGCAGCAGGGACACTTGTAGCAGAAATAGTAGTTCTGCTGGTACAGTATAATTATATAAAAGAATTAGCTGGCAGGCCATTTGAAGGTATCCATTGGAAGAAATTAATAATGGCATGTCTTGCCAGCAGTATTGTTTCTATATGGATAAAGTTTTTAAACATTCCAGTAGTATTTACACTTATACTTTCTGCCATGCTTTTTTTTGGAAGTTATATAGGTATGCTATTATTACAAAAAGAACCAGTTATAATGGAAATATCATGTAAGGCAGGTGCGCTTTTAAAGAAAACAAAGAATAAGAAGATTTTCCATTTAACAGGTAGCACAGAAATGAGGAAAGAGATGAAACAAAAAAATTATTATTTTAGATGTATAGCAGATGACTGTATTAATTATTGGAAAATAATAGTGCCATTTCTGGCTGTCTGCATAATAATATGCGGTATACTGGGATACCAGAAGGCAAACCAGATTAACCACCTTACTGATGAGCAGCAGGAGGAAGTGGATATATATAATGAACAGCTGGCAGCTTATGATAAACAGATAGAAGAGAGCCAGGGAAATATAGATATTATTGTGGGAGAGATAGAGAACTTACAGAAATATGTTGATGAAGCATTGTATATGAAGCTGGATGCTGTAAACCTGCAGATTGCAACAGCACAATATGCTGTAACAAGTGCTTCAGATGTTGGTGGTGTATTAAATTCAATGGTAAATTACCTTGCATATGGTAATGTACAAGAGTGTCTTGAAGCAGAATTTGGAAGTTCTGAAGCTGGATATATGAGAGAACTTTTATCCTGGGCAATTAATGGAAATATATTAAATATAACTGTAATGCACTATGACAAAGAACAAGGACAGAAAATATTAGAAACAGTACAGAAAGGCCTTGATGGCTATGTACCAGAGATAGTAAAAGTTTATGGGGAATTTTCATTACAGCAATTAGAAAGTACATTTTATACAAAGGCAGACAATGACGTGACAAATGTGCAGAATGGAAAGCTTGATACACTTAAGAACTATAATATTTCACTTGCAGATTATAACACCAGGCTGGCATCAAATAAAAGTTCAAAATCGGATTATATTGAAAATAACAAGCCAGAAGTAATGGAAGCATCAGCACCAGGTAATATCCTTGTTGTAAAGTATGCTATATTAGGTATAATTGCCGGGTGTGTAATCCCATTAGCAGTCCTTTCACTGCGTTACCTGCTTAGTGACAGGATACGTTCATCCAGGGAACTTATGCATACAGATATGCCCGTATTTACATGCTATAGCCAGAAAGAAAACGGGGCTTCTGGTATAGCCACAGGAATTACAGAACTTAAACTTCTAGCTAAAAAGTACCAGGCAGAAGGCTTTTACTTAAATCTTCTTTCTGAAAATGAAGCAGTTATAAAAACAGCGGACGAAATAACAGAAAGATTTAAAGAAAATGAAATTTCAGTGGCATCAGGAAAAGTATCAAATGAAAATGCTGTTGCATTAGAAAGCATGATTGAGAAGAAATATACTGTAATGGTAATAAAAGCTGGTGAAAATACTTATCCACAGCTTGCCAGCCAGATAAGAACATGCCAGAAATTTGGTATTCCTGTGTGGGGATGCATTGTTATAGAATAATTTTACTAGAACCAGTATGAAACTGTAATTATTATAGGGGGATGGCAAAATGAATTTGCTAATAGAAAAATACAACCATTGGGTAAAAAATCCCTATAATGGGGAAGTATTGTTTTTTGGAGGGTTTATTCTATATATTTTCTGGAAAATATTAAGGACTACTATGTTTTCTTATAGTGAAATGGCTTTTCAAATTTGCCTTATACTTTCTATTATACTGCTGGCAGCAAAAATTTTTCTATTTGATATTTATACAGTTAAAATGTTTATAGCAGTAGCAGCTATGATGACATGTGGATTACTTGTAGCAGTGTCAAGTGGTTATCTATGGCCATTTATATGGATATTAATAGTAGTGGCAGCAAAAGATATCTCTTATAGAAAGATATTACAAATATATTTGTTAATGAATATTACTATTGTAGGGCTGGCATTTTGTGCATCACTTCTTGGAGTTATTGAAAACCTGGCTTATATATCAACAGATGGCAAAGGTCTTAGGTATTCATTTGGATGTTCATATACAACAGATTTTGCTGCGCATATCTTTTTTATGCTTCTTACAGCTTATTACCTGTATTATAAAAGCTTGCGCTGGTACCATTATGCAGGGACATGTATTATTGCAGGTGCTATTTATTATTATTGTAATGCAAGGCTTGATACGATATGTATACTTTTATTAGTAGTATTTTTTGGAATATACCATATAATGCGCTGGCAGAAAGAGAGAGAACAGATAACAGTACCAAGTGCAGAAGCAGAAGGTATACAGTTAATAACTTTTAAAAGAACCAGGACATGTCTTAAGTTAAAAAAGCTTTTTGCAAAACTTGCTTTAATTAGTATGCCAGTTACAGGGCTGTTTATGTATTTGATTACATCTGCTTACAGCCCAGATGATGAATTGTTAGAATCAATTAATTTAACTATAACAGGAAGGCTGGCATTAGGAAAGAAAGGGCTTAAACAGTTCGGAGTATCACTTTTTGGAAAAGATGTCCCTATGGAAGGCATGGGAGGTTCGTTAGTACACACAAAGCCTTATTTTTTTATAGATTGTTCTTATTTATTTATACTATTAAGGTATGGCATTTTATTTTTAGGAATAGTATTTCTTATTTATGGTGTTATATGTTATAAACGCAAGGAAGATACGGCTCTTATGCTTGCTATATTGTTGCTGGCAATAAGCAGTGCTATTGACCACCATTTGCTTGAAGAAGCTTATAATCCTTTAAGTTATGCATTATTTGCTGGTACAGGGGAGATAATGCTTGGAAAGCGGTATTTCTTCGGTATGGGTAGTAAACCAGAGGAAGAAGTTTTAGAAAGCCAGTCTTTATAAAACTATGTAAATATAAAAATTGATTATATAAAATAGTATGTTAGATAGTGGTTGGAAATAAAAAATGTACTAAGTTTATTATTTCTTACATTTGCTTATAGTCCAAATAAATTAATATAAAAAGGGGCTTTTCAATCTCCAATATTTATGTTATAGTAAATGACAGATAAAGCAAAGAAGAGGAATAGTAGCTATAAAACGGAATCCAGAAAGCTGTTGGCTGATGTGAAACAGCAGAAGTGAAGTAGTGAACTCGCCTTGGAGCTGCCGGTTGAAGTATAGTAGATTTGGACGGAATCCCACCGTTACAGGGGAAGGGTTTTGAAGCGTAAGCAGATGCACCTGTGAGAGCATGGTTTATCCATGAATTAAGAGTGGTACCGCGTGAGTATATTCTCCCGTCTCTATATATTTTTTATAGAGGCGGTTTTTTATTGGACAATACAGTAGTATTCCATATTTTTTATACAAATAATAATTGTGGAAAGTTTTTGCAGTTATAAATATGGATTTATTATTTGCTATTATATTCATGTTGTATAATATTATTGCTAATATGGTCTTGTGCATAAGACCTGCATATTTATAGAAAGGAAATGGTTATTAATTATGAAAGGTTTTGAAAAGTACCAGAAAAGTTATTTTATGCCTCCAGTTGATTGCTATGACTGGATTAAGAAAGATGCCATTGACAAAGCTCCTGTATGGTGCAGTGTTGATTTGCGTGATGGCAACCAGGCATTAATTGAGCCTATGGGGCTTGAGCAGAAGGTTGACTTTTTTAAGATGCTGGTTAAAATTGGTTTTAAGGAAATTGAAGTTGGGTTTCCAGCTGCATCTGAAACGGAGTATAAATTTTTACGTACTCTTATTGAAAGGAAACTTATACCTGATGATGTAACTGTACAGGTGCTTACACAGGCAAGGGAACATATTATAAGGAAAACATTCGAGGCTGTTGATGGTGCACCTAATGCTATTGTACATGTTTATAACTCTACATCTGTAGCGCAGAGGGAGCAGGTATTCCGTAAGTCTAAAGATGAGATTAAACAGATTGCTATTGACGGGGCAAAGCTGTTAAAAGAGCTTGCAGATGAAGTTAAGGGTAATATACGTTTTGAATATAGTCCTGAAAGCTTCCATGGTACAGAAGTTGATTATGCAGTTGAGGTATGTAACGCAGTTCTTGATGTATGGAAGCCAGATGGGGATGCAAAAGCTATTATAAATATACCATCAACTGTGGAAAATGCAATGCCACATGTATTTGCAAGCCAGATTGAGTATGTACACAAAAATCTTAAATACCGTGATAATGTTATATTGTCACTCCATCCACATAATGACAGGGGTACAGGTGTTGCTACAGCAGAGCTTGGTGTACTTGCGGGAGCTGACAGGCTTGAAGGTACTTTGTTTGGCAATGGTGAGAGGACAGGTAACCTTGATATAGTTACTACAGCAATGAACCTTCATTCACATGGGGTAAATTCAAAACTCGATTTCTCTAATATGCAGGAGATTGCTAATATGTATGAGAAACTTACTGATATGCAGGTACCAGTGCGCCAGCCATATGCAGGGGAACTTGTATTTACAGCATTTTCAGGTTCTCACCAGGATGCTATCTCAAAGGGAATGGCTTACCATGATGAAGGGAAGAGCAGGTACTGGACTGTGCCATATCTTCCTATTGACCCTAAAGATGTAGGAAGGACTTATGATTCTGATGTAATCCGTATTAACAGCCAGTCTGGCAAGGGTGGCGTGGCTTATGTGCTCAAGCAAAATTTTGGCATTGTATTGCCTGATAAAATGCGTGAAGAAGTCGGATATCTTATGAAGGGTGTGTCAGACCATGAGCATGCAGAACTTTCACCTGATGATATGCTTAAGATATTCCGTAAGAATTATTCAATGGTTAAACATAAATTTGATGTGACAGAATGTCATTTCAAACAAGATAATGGAATTATTGCATCAGTCACAATTAAAGAAGGCGACAAAGTGACAATAGCTGAGGCAAAGGGCAACGGACGCCTGAATGCTGTTAATAATGCAATACGTAAACATTTTGGGACAGTGTACCATCTTGCTGAGTATGAGGAACACTCATTGTCAAGAAATTCTAATGCACTTGCAATATGTTATGTTGGTATTACAACTGATGACAGTGAAAAACTTACATGGGGTGTGGGCACAGATGAGGATATTATAACAGCTTCTATACATGCACTTGTAAATGCAGTAAATAAGACTATGGCATAGTTTTTATAAAACTGCAATTCTGAAATTTGTATAAAAATATTCCGTCCAGGGTAGTTTTAATATGGAAATATTTATATAATATAAATATTGGATATAGACAATT